>DASVZE010000219.1:0-1530 GCA_036391775.1 Chloroflexota bacterium
TCGAGGCGCCGGCAAATCTGCGAGATGGCCTCGGCATTCTGCTCCGACAACGCGAATCTCGGATTGGCGGCGGAGGCGCGTTCTATAAACAGCTGTCCGGATTCGCATAGACCGAGCTTTTCGCGCGTGAGCTGCCGGGCATCCGGCAGAGAAAGCGGAGGTACCCGATACACGGTCTCTCCGCTGATCCCCAGGGCTTCGCGACTGCTGGCAATGATCTTCAGCCGGGTGGAGGCGTGCAGCAAATCGTCTGCCAGGCGCGCACAACTATCAATGAGGTGCTCGCAGTTATCGAGCACGAGCAACAGGTCTTTCTCGCGCAGGTAATCCATGAGAAGCTCATTCAAGGGCATACCGAGCTGCTCGCGCAGGCGAAAGACGGAGCTTACAGTCTGCACCACGAGGGCGGGGTCGGTAAGCGGCGCCAGCTCGGCGAGCCAGACGCCATCCGCAAAGGAGGGCAGGACCTCGGCTGCCAGCTGGAGCGCCAGCCGCGTCTTGCCGGTCCCGCCCGGCCCGATCAAGGTCAGTAGGCGGGCGGAGCGGAGCTTCTCCCTGGCCTCTGCGATCTCACGCTCGCGGCCGACAAAGCTGGTGAGCTGTACCGGAAGGTTGTTGGGGAAGGCGTCGATGGAGCGGACCGGAGGAAAGTCCGCCGGCAGCGCAGGATGGCTCAGCTGAAAGACATGCTCGGACCGGACGAGATCGCGGAGACGATGCTGGCCCAGGTCCTTGAGAAAGACATCGGCAGGGAGCTGGTCACGCACGAGATCGGCCGTCGTGGTGGAGAGAAGCGTCTGCCCGCCATGGGCAATCGACATGAGCCGGGCGGCGCGATTCAGAGCAGGACCGAAGTAATCGCCGGAGCGCTCCTGCGCTTCACCGGTATGCAGACCCATGCGGACGCGCAGGGAATGCGGCTTGATCTCCTCCCATGGTGAGACCTGGACGGCCTGCTGGGCGGCGAGCGCGGCCGCAATGCCATTGATGCCGGTATCAAAGACTGCGTGGAATCCGTCACCGGTGCTCTTGATGACGTGCCCTCCATGGCTCTCGATGGCGTCGCGCAGGATCTGATCATGCCGCGCCAGGGCGCGCTTCATTTCTCCGGGAAATTTCTCCCAGAGCCTGGTGCTGCCTTCAAGGTCTGTAAATAGAAAGGTGACAGTGCCGGAGGGAAGCGTTGACATGCTGCTGTACCGCTAAACCTGGCGAGGCATGAGATGTCGTGACAGAGACGAGCAGACCGGTAAACGACCGGAGGTTACCGCAGCATTGCCCGTTCGTCAATTCCTCGGCAGAGCCGGTCTTTAACGGCATGTGAATGCCGACTCAGAGGACAACCGAGAGGTGCGCCGTATGCTAGTGCCAGGTACTGCCATAGGCGTGCCGGGCCGTGATCTGTTTTCCTTCGGCGAAACGTTGGGGCGAGTAGATGGCAATATCGACCGCCTTTGCTTTGCCGTCCAAAATCAGCTCGGCCATGCACAGACCGACGGCGGGGGCGATCTTGAAGCCGGTGCCACTGAA
>DASVZE010000220.1:0-6593 GCA_036391775.1 Chloroflexota bacterium
CTGATCGTCAACGGCGACAATGTGACGGCCTACGGGCTTTTCGTCGAGCACTACCAGAAATACCAGGTGATCTGGAACGGCAATAACGGGACGGACATCTTCTTCCAGAACGAGATGCCCTACGATCCGCCGAATCAAGCCTCCTGGATGAGCAGCCCGACCACGAACGGCTACGCCGCTTTCAAGGTGGCGGACACGGTGACGGCCTTCCAGGGATACGGCATGGGCAGCTACTGTTTCTTTAACGTCAATCCTTCGGTCAACGCCTACCATGCCTTCGAAGTGCCGGTCACGCCAGGCGTCCAGTTCCACGACATATTGACCGTCTCGCTGGGCGGCGTCGGCACTATCACGCACGTCATCAACGACACCGGGGCCACCGCGCAGGGCACCAGCACCACGCCGGTCAATATCGTCAGCTACCCGTGAGATAGTCTGTACCGGCGCCCTGGACATCTACGGTCAGGGCGCCGGTCACATTCTCCTTCCGTCTCACAGCATGTCGCCGTACCCTGCGGGCAACGTGTAGTGCCAGCCCTCTTGCCAGCCGAACGGGGCGTCGACGAGGTCTTCCAGTGAGACGCCCTTGAGGAGATGATCGAGCGACCACCTATTGGCAGAGTGAGCTATGACCACGATCGTGCTCCCCTCCCAATTCACAGCCAAATCGTGCAAGAAGTGGGCTGTCTGCGTCACGACGTCCCGGTAGCTCTGGCCTCCGGGAAATGGCTCGTCGATGTGCCGGGATCTCACTTTGGTAAGGTGGGCGACGGGCGTGTCGTTGAGCGCGCCGTAGTTGCACTCGCGCAGCCGAGCGTCCTGATAGATCGGTACGTCCCTGCCCGCGAAGGCAATCTCGGCCGTCTCCACGGCACGTGCCAGGTCGGAAACGAACACCGCGGCGATGCCCGGATCCCCGCGTCGTTTCCCGAGCTCCTGAGCCTGCTTGCGCCCCTCCTCGGAGAGCCGGCCCGGTAACCAGCCTGTGGCAATTCCCGCTTCGTTGTCCGTGGAGGTGGAATGGGTTTCGTAGATGATCTCGATGACCATGGTGCAGCGTACCTCTTACCACCGTAGCCGCGAGGGACACAAGAGCGTCGTGTGTCCCGGGTCGGAAGGAAACGAGAATCTTATCCTGGTTCTGGCTAGAACGGATGTACTACTATGGGAGAGGTATTCGTCAAGTAACCGTCTTGGTAGGAGGCGGCACATGTCTACTGTCGGCGTGCGGCAGCTCAATCGCTGGACATTGGCTCGACAGATGCTGCTGGAGCGGGCTGAGCTGGACGTGGTAACGGCGATCGAGCGTCTGGCCGGCATGCAGGCACAATATTCACCGTCTCCTTATATCGGGCTCTGGTCACGGTTGCAGGGCTTTGTGCGGGACGAGCTGGAAAGCGCCGTGATGGAAGAGAGGGTGGTGAAGGCAACGCTTATGCGCGTCACACTGCATCTCGTGTCAGCGCGCGATTTCGTTCCGTATCGCGTCGCGGCGCCCATACCTTCACAGGTATTCGTCAACACCACGCGGTTTCTGCAAGAGATCGACGTCGATGTCGCCGCTGTTCACTCGCGGATCCTTGCCGATCTGAGAGAACAGCCACTGACCCGGCTCGAGCTCATGGCGTTGGCCCGCCGGCTTGTTCCGGCCGAGCTGCCGGATTGGGCCGCCTGGGGCACAGTTGCGCTCTGCGGCCGGCTTATTCCCGTCCCGGAGGGAGCTCGCTTCGGCCAGTTCAGCGGGGTCAAGTACCGAGTAGCGCCACAGGCCGAGCACGATACGCTGGAAGCGTTTCGCCATATCATTTCCGCCTACCTATCAGCCTTTGGGCCCGCCTCGCGGGCAGATCTGTCGCAGTGGAGCGGGCAGCAGATAAACGTCCTCACGCCGGCGCTGAACTCGCTCGAGCTTCTCACCTTTCGCTCCGACGACGGACGCACGCTCCTCGATCTGCCCGATGCACCCCGCCCCGACGAAGATGGTGCAGTGCCGGTCCGCTTTCTCCCCAAGTGGGACAATCTCCTCCTGGCCTACCAAAGGCGGGAGCGCGTGTTACCGGAGGAGCTGCGCAAAACCGTGATCCGGAAGAATGGCGACGTGCTGCCCACGTTTCTGGTCGACGGCGTGGTCGCTGGAACCTGGGAGGCGCCGCTGCGCGGAAAAGCGATCATGAAGCTGACGGCCCTGCAATCGATCCCGTCGCAGGTGCGCAGGGAGATAGAAGCGGAGGGAGAGAGGCTTCTGGCCTGGCTGCGCCCGGAGACCGAGCGGCGGGAGATTGGCTGGACCGCCGCCTGATAGAGAGACGGCATCTCTGAAGCGAGCTACCCCATCCTGGGGTCAAGGGCATCCCGTATCCCATCTCCTAACAGGTTAAATCCAAGCACCGCCAGAAAAATCGCCGCTCCCGGCCAGACGGCCAGCCAGGGGGCGCTGTTAATGTACTCTTGCGCCACTGTAAGCATCTGCCCCCAGGAAGCAGTGGGCGGCTGCACTCCCACACCAAGGAAGGAAAGACCGGCCTCAGCCAGAATGGCGGCCGCCATGGCCACGCTGGTCTGCACCAAAAGCGGCGCGAGAGAGTTGGGCAGGACATGGAGGAGCACAATTCGAATGTTCCCCGTGCCGAACGACCTGGCGGCCAGGATGTAGTCGCGGGTCGACACAGTGAGAACCTGTCCACGCACAATGCGGATAAAAGCCGGAATGAAGCCGATCCCGATAGCAATCATGGCGTTGAGGAAACCAGGGCCGAGAATCGACGCCAATGCCAGCGCCAGGATCAAGAAAGGAAATGCCTGCAGGGCATCGACAATCCGCATGACCACGTCATCCCAGAGACCGCGAAAGTATCCGGTGACAAGTCCGAGCGGAACGCCGACCACCATCGCCAGTAACACCGGAATGATCGATGCGCCCACAGCAATGCGAGCACCGAAGATGATGCGTGACAGCATGTCCCGTCCTAGATCATCGGTGCCTAGAAGGTGGCCGTGGCCGGGCGGTTGGACGATGTGGTTAAGATCCTGGTAGTTGGGATCATACGGTGCGATAAAGGGAGCGGTCGCGGCACAAACCACCATCGCAGCCACGATGACTGCTCCCAGAATCGCCGGCTTGTTCTGCCGGAAGCGGTACCAGAATGCCGCCAGCGACGACTCATGCTGACGTGGGACGGTGGCTTCGTCTCGCGGAAGCGTAGTGAGTGAGGTATCAGGAGACACCATATCTCTACGCAGCCTTTATTCGGGGATCGAGCACCGCGTACGAGATATCCACACACAGGTTCACCAAAATGACGAGCACAGCTGCTACCAGGACCGCGCCTTGCACGGTAATAAAGTCTCGATCGAGCACGGAGGTGACGATCAGCCGCCCAAAACCGGGAATCGAGAAGATTGTCTCGGTCAGCACCAGCCCACCGAGCAAACCGGCAATTGTAAGGCCGGAGGTAGTGATCACCGGGATCAATGCGCTACGCATGGCATGGCGAAGCAGCACAACCCGCTCTGTGAGCCCTTTGGCACGCGCGGTGCGAATGAAATCCTGTGATAGCACCTCGAGCAGGCTGGATCTCAGCATGCGCATCAAGATAGCGGACTCGCGGAAACCGGTCGCTACTGCCGGAAGCAGCATGAACTTCAGGTTAGCCAGCGGGTCCTGAGTCAACGGCACGTACCCGGATGCCGGAAGCCAATTGTGCTGCACGGCGAAGAACGTGATCAGCATAATGGCGAGCCAGAACGACGGAACACTCATGCCGACCAGTGCTACCGCTGTCCCGATGTAATCAGGAATCCTGCCGCGCATGGTGGCCCCTATGATTCCCGCCGGGAAGGCTATGAGCAGCGCCACCAAAAAGGAGGCAATCGCCAGCTCGATCGTCACCGGCAGGCGCTGTCCGATGGTCTCGGCGACCGGTGTCCCGTCGGTTAGGGATTTTCCGAGGTCGCCATGCACCACCTTGCCCAGCCAATTTGCGTACTGTACCGGAAGCGGCTTGTCCAATCCCAGCTGATGTCGGAGCTCTGCCTTGGCCTGCGGCGTGGCCTCTTCGCCCAGGATGGCCGTCGCGGCGTCGCCTGGTATGAGCTGGATGAGGAAAAACACCAGCACGCTCACCAACAGCAGCACCGGAATGGTGCCCAGGACGCGCCGAACGATGAAGCTGAGGGCCGGCATGATGCCCTGCCGTTATTTGGTCATGCCGACTGCTCGAATAATGCCGTCCGGCACGTACGAGAAGCCTTTCACACTTGCTTTCTCGGCGAACGCGTTGTTGCCGTGAAAAACGAACACGTACGGCACGTCCGTGGCGAGCTGCGCCGCAACCCTGGCGTAATCCGCCTTCCTCTGCTTGGCATTGGTCTGCCTCCGACCGAGCTTGAGGTACTTGTCGACGGTTGCATTGGAGTATTGTCCGTAATTATTGGGACCGCCGGTCACGAAGTGGTTATACGAGTTCTGGTCCGGATCCGGCCGGCCCGACCACCCCACGGCTGCCGCTTCGAAGTTGTGCTTCGAGAGCTGATCCAGAATGGTTGGAAAGTTTTCGGGCTGGATCTTCATGCTGATGCCGCCCGCTTGGAGCTCGCTCTGAAAAATTTGCGCGCCTTGCAGCGCGATGGGATCCGTGGTTGTGATGAAAGTGAAGCTGACATCGGTAGCATGTGCCTGGGCTAACAGCTGTTTCGCCTTCGTTACATTGCGCGCCGGCGGCTTGTCGAACGATCCATAGGCGAGGTCGCCCGGCCCGAACGGCGAATTCGCGGGGATCGCCGTCTTGCCGTCAATCACCTTGACCCACTGTTTTCGGTCGATCAGCAGGGAGATGGCCTGTCTCACCGCTCGGCTGCTCAGTGCCGGCGCCTTGGTGTTGAGCCAGAAACCATTCCAGCCGAAGCCAGGTTTATTGATCAAGCGTAGAGACTTACTATGCTGCACCGTCGGGACGTTTTGTGATGTAACGGTGTCCATGAAGTCCACCTGGCCGGATTGCAGATTGACCAGCTGCGTATTGGGATCGGTAAAGATTTTGAAGACGATCTGACTCGCTTTGGGGTATCCCTTTCGCCAGTAGTGTGGGTTCCGGACCAGAGTGATGTGGTCTCCTTTGACTCGCTCCTTCAGCTCGAACGGACCGGTGCCGACCGGTTGTTGGGCGTAGTTGGCTCCTTCCGACTGAACTGCTTTGGGAGAGCACATCATGCCGGATCGGTCCGTCAGGATAGAGATGAGCGGGGAAAAAGGTGCGGTGAGGTGGATTTGCACCGTGTAAGCGCCACGCGTGTCGACCGAATCCACCAGTGCCAGCTCGGCAGCACGCGGCGCGGACGTCGCCTGGTGATAGCGGTCCAGATTGAACTTCACGGCTGCCGCGTTAAAGGGTGTTCCGTCCTGGAACTTCACACCATGGCGCAACGCGATGGTGTACGTAAGGTGGTCTTTCGAGACCTTGTAACTTGTCGCCAGCATGGGGACAATCCGACCTTTAGAGTTAAGGTCGAACAGCTTATCCATGATGTTATTGAGGACCTGCCGATCGTAGAACGAAGACGAGATGGCCGGGTCCAGCGTATTGATGTCGGACACCATTGCGATGTTAATCGTGGGCAAGGATTTGCCCGCCGGAGCGGCATGACTCACGGTGGGGTAAAGAGGCGCCCAGAGTAAGGCCAGCGTCAGAACAGCAATAAGCCCGCGATTGCGCCACATCGTTCCAGTGTTCATAACCCCTCCTCTACCAACCGATACACGGTTACCCGAACCCAACTTCAGGTATCCCTCGGTAACCTTTCATTGGTCAGATGAATAGTCACCGGTGTGATGCGCCTGCTTCATAGTACGCATCCACGATACGCCTGCAACGAACAACTCCTTCCGAAGATGAAGTGGATGCGGTACATTGCGTCGACATAGGCAAGTCCTTCCCCAGCGGCTGCCTGGATATGCATGCCTCGTTGGCTAAAGCATGCATGAAGTCCGTACCGTCTACGCCGGGATCACAGTGCCCTGTCACATGTGGGATATAAAGAGAGCAAAAGATGTGGGGAGAGGATCCATGCAGGACCCTGACCTGCGAGGCAGAGCCGCTCTGGTGACGGGCGCGAATCGGGGCATTGGCCGAGCCACGGCCCTGGCCCTGGCCCGGTGTGGCGCTCGCGTGATCGTCACCGGACGCAATCAGACAGAATTGGACGAGGTGGCCGGCGAATTGACCGCCTCGGGCGCGGATACGCAGGCCCTGGTCGCCGACGTGTCCGACCGGTCACAGGTCGAGAGGATGGTCGATCGCGCCGGCGCGGTTGACGTGCTAATCAATAACGCAGGGGTCGTCGAGCCCATCTCGCCCACTGTCAGCGCCGATCCCGGCGATTGGTTGCTGAACTTGATGGTCAATCTTTACGGTCCGTTTCTGCTCTGCAGATGCACACTACCGGGTATGCTTGAGCGCAACTGGGGACGCATCATCAATGTGTCCTCGGGAGCCGCTACCGGACGAGTTGCGTCATGGGGCGCATACTCGGCGTCTAAGGGAGGATTGGAGGCTCTCACACATGTACTGGCCCGTGAAACCGAAGGCGCCGATATC
>DASVZE010000221.1:0-3284 GCA_036391775.1 Chloroflexota bacterium
CCTCGCCGCCTTGTCTTCGACGTCCTCGCTTTCCTCGATCCATCTAATTCGCGGCTGTTTGCGAAACCAGGTCATCTGACGGCGAATATATTGATGAGTGGCTGTCTTGTAGTCGGCTACCGACACCTCAAGAGAACATGCGCCAGACAGGTACCGGATGATGTGCCGGTAACCAAAACCCTGGAGCGCCGGAGCGTCTGAATCGTATCCCATTGCCAGGAGAAGTCCGCATTCCTGAACGAGACCGGCAGATACCTGCTCCTCGGCTCGAGAGTCTGCACGAGCACGTAGTCGGTCGCGATGCATGGTCAAGCCAAGGAAGAGGGCGCTGTGCTCATCCTCGTCCTCCAATGGCGGTACTGGTGCGTTGAGCGATTCCACGATCTCGAGCGCGCGAATAACACGTGCCACATTCGCCGGATGGATGCGCTCAGCAGAGGCCGGATCAAGCCCGAGCAGGCGTTCATGGAGTATCTCCGGACCCTTCGTTTGTGCCTCAGCGCGCATCTCTTCTCGGCGATTCTCGTCGGGCGGCACCGCAGGAAATGTCCGCTGGTCGAGTAGCGCTCTGAGATAAAAACCCGTCCCTCCAACCACGAATGCCACGCCGCCATCGTGTCCAATTCGGCTCAACACTGCCTGGCCTTCGGCGCGGTACCGTTGCGCGGAGAAGTTCTCATTGGGTTGAATCAGATCAAGCATATAGTGCGGAACAGCTGCTCGCTCTTCCAAGGTGGCCTTGGCCGTTCCGATGTCCATGTAGCGGTAAATTTGTCTCGAGTCGGCACTGACAATACTGGCGCCGAATCTGGGCGCAAGTCGAAGCGCGAGGCTGCTTTTTCCGACGGCCGTCGGTCCAGTAATTACCACGACGGGAGGCGCGCCAGTCAGGTTTTTCATCCTTTACAGAGCGTTGCCGCGGACATAGCACTATGCTAAAATTTGAGCAGTGTCGCCGTCCGTTCCGGCTGCTGTAGCCGTCGGGCGGCGTTCTTCACTGTATGGAGTTTCTTTCCACGAATGTCAATCTTTACAAAGCTGGTTGGCGACCCCAATCAGAAGCTACTTAAGCGACTTCAGAATCACGTCGACAACATTAACGCTCTTGAGCCCGAATTGGAATCATTGAGCGGCGAGGCTCTCAGGGAAAAAACGCGAGAGTTTCGCGAGAGGCTCGAGGCTGGTGAAATGGTAGACGACCTGCTGGTTGAGGCCTTTGCGTGCGTGCGAGAAGCCGCAAAGCGAACCCTGGGACAACGTCATTACGACGTTCAACTACTCGGCGGCATCGTGCTACACCAGGGCAAGATCGCGGAAATGAAGACGGGCGAAGGCAAAACGCTCGTGGCAACGACAGCTCTGTATCTGAATGCCTTACCCGCGCACGGGTGTCACCTTGTCACAGTGAATGACTATCTTGCTCGCCGCGACTGTGGTTGGATGGGGCGCATTTTCGATGCCCTAGGTCTGACAGCCGCGGCCATAGCCAACGATATGTCGTTGCAATTTGACCCGGAATATCTGGACGAGGGTGCGGGAGACGAGCGCCTGCAGCACTTACGTCCCATCTCTCGACGAGAGGCGTACCAGTGCGACATCACGTATGGGACGAACAGTGAATTCGGATTCGACTACTTGCGAGACAATCTCGCACTGGATCTGGAAGACACGGTACAGCGAGGTCATTATTTCGCTATAGTCGACGAGGTTGACAATATCTTGATCGACGAAGCGAGAACTCCGTTGATCATCAGTGGCGAAGCGGAAGAGTCATCAGAGATGTATCGTCGTTTCGCCCAGGTAGCCCCTCGGCTGGTCGCGGAATCTGACTACACGGTCGATCTCAAGGCGCGCACAGTCGCCCTGACCGACGACGGCATCGCGAAGCTTGAACGGCTGATTGGCGTCCAAAACCTTTATGACGAGCAGAATTTTCAACTTGTCAACTATATGGAGCAGGCCGTTCGTGCGCATGTCCTGTATCAACGAGACAAGGACTACGTCGTCCAGGATGGCGAAGTCATCATTGTGGATGAGTTTACGGGCCGGCTCATGCCGGGCCGGAGGTGGAGTGACGGGCTGCATCAAGCGGTGGAGGCCAAGGAAAACGTCCGAATTCAGCGAGAAAATGTAACCCACGCCACAATTACGCTTCAGAATTACTTCCGTATGTATGACAAGCTTGCTGGGATGACCGGAACCGCCGAGACCGAGGCGGAAGAATTTCATAAAATCTACGGGCTTGATGTGGTTGTCATTCCGCCTAACCGGCCGCTGGTTCGAGAGGACGCACTCGACCTCATCTATCGGGACGAGCGAGCGAAACTTAAGGCCATAGTGCAGGAAGTCATGGAGCTCCATAAGAAGGGCCAGCCGGTCCTTATAGGCACAACCTCCATCGAGAAGAATGAGGAGCTTTCAAGACTTCTGGACCGCGAGGGAATTCCACACAAGGTGCTCAATGCCAAGCAGCACGAGAAGGAAGCAAGCATCATTGCGCGAGCCGGCCAGCCGGGGTCTGTTACCGTTGCGACCAATATGGCGGGACGTGGAGTCGATATTCTGCTTGGCGAGAATGTTCCCGAACTTGGTGGACTGGCGGTCCTGGGAACGGAACGACACGAATCTCGGCGCATAGACAACCAGCTTCGAGGGCGCGCGGGGCGACAGGGAGATCCTGGCTTTTCGCGTTTCTACCTGTCGCTCGAAGACGAGCTCATGCGGCGCTTCGTCGGACCTCGCGTCAAAACTATCCTGGAGCGATTTGGCATGGACGGCGACGAGCCTCTCGAACATAGCTATGTCAGCCGGACCATAGAGCAAGCGCAGACGAAAGTCGAAGGTATGAACTTCGACTATCGGAAGCATCTAGTTGACTACGACGACGTACTCGCTCGGCAGCGGTCGATCATCTACGAAGACCGCAATCGCATTCTGCGTGGCGAAGATGTGCGTGACCTCATGATGAATCTCATCGAGGACGAAATTGCCGAGTTGGTGGATACACATTGTCCTGGCCAGGAATCTGACGAGTGGGACACGGTCGGACTCTATAACCAGCTTGGCACCATTTTGAAGATTCCGGCGGACATGACTCCGGAACACATGCAGGACTTCACTCAGGATGAGCTGACCGACGCGTTGATCGAGATCGCGCACTCTCTTTACGAAGAACGTGAGCGGGTGCTGGGGAAAGAGGTGGTGCGTGCCTGGGAGCGACGACTCCTTCTTGTCACCATGAGCGGCCTGTGGATCCATCACGTTGACGCCATGGATGAGTTGCG
>DASVZE010000222.1:0-7507 GCA_036391775.1 Chloroflexota bacterium
CCTCAGGATGGAAGGTTCCGGGCGGTACCAGCGTGTCCGGCAAATCGGACGGACCAAAGCAGAGCACATCGGTATTGGCGATCGGCTCTGCCGAGACGGCAAGCACGTCGCGAATCACGCCGCCGATGCCCGTGTGCGCGCCGCCGTACGGCTCCAGAGCGGAAGGGTGATTATGGGTTTCCACTTTCGCCGCCAGATCCCACTGCCGGTCAAAGGCAATGACACCAGCGTTGTCTACAAAAGCGGAGCGGACCCACTTCCGGTTGAGAGAGGCACTGGGCGCAACGATGCAAGACTGGAGCAGGCCGGGAATCACTTCCCGTTTGCCTTCGTACTCAAAGTCGATGGTTGCCCGAAAGGTCTTATGAGAGCAGTGCTCCGACCAGGCGAGTGCGATGGACTGAAGCTCGACATCCGTTGGATCGCGCTCCAGCGCTGTAAAGTGACGGTCGATAGCCCGCATCTCGGAGAGATCCAGCGCCAGGTGATGGAGGCGGCTGATCTCGAGCAGAGCGGTATCGGATGCGCCACGCAGAGCGATCGTCGCCACCGGATCATAGTCGCCGGCGTCAGCCGACTGGTCCGGTGTTACGCCGGGATCATCGCTCCATCGGAATGTGTGGATCAGTGGGTTGCCCAGTGCTCGCTCGACCGCCGGCCGGATCGCGGGCGGCACGACATCGGAGAAGCGAAAACGCCGGCCGGCACGGCACGCCAGATCCGGCAGCCCGGCATATTGCAGCGCCAGAGAGGCAGTATGCCCCTCCTCGTCCGTTACACCCGAGCGGCAAAAGATGTCGAGAGACGGAGAGGTATTCTGCTCGTCGGCATCGCGTGCGAAGCTGTATTCACCAGAGTGCTCGAATACAAGCGTCTCCACCAGGGAATTAAAGAGCGGCGTCATGTGGTGTGACTCGAGATCACAGGCCGGCCCCTCGAGACAGAACAGCCTGCTCTGTTCGAGCAGGCCGACTCCCAGGCGCTCCAGATCCCGAGCGACTGCTGGCACGGCCGCTCGGCGGGCGCGGATCTCCACGCGGAGATCCGCATCAACTCTGGTTCCTTTGAGTACGAGCACCTCACCTCCTGAAAAGCACGCAACCCGAATGGAGGTTCAAGGAAACCTGCCACCCGGGCTTTTCTCCCCATGGTGTGATGGTGCTCGACCACCCGCATCGCTCGGACCAGACATCCCTCGCGGAACCGGAACCCTAGATGCGCTTTCCTCGTAGCCTGTGACAGTTTGCGGCTGTCTGGTAGATACGCCCGAGCCGTATTCTCGGACTTATACGAGTAAACCTATTCAGTTTGACCCACTATAACACACGATATGCAGCGTGGGAATGCCAAAGAACTACAATATGTAGTATCCAGGGCGTGTTGTCGCACTAGGCCGTGGTTGCTCTACCCGGCCACTTCCTGGCGTACCTGGGGAGTCTCCGCTCGACCTTTCAGGAGATTGAGCGGCTCATCAATACCACAGGTTCCCATGACCGTCGCTGCGACGGCGACATCGAGATCCTTGATCCGGATGGGGTGAGAGCAGATCACACTCCGTACTCGATTGGCAATAGCACGCAGATCTGCATCCGTTGCCACATCTCTGAGCAGGATATAAAAGATCGAATCAGGGCTGACCGATACCAGATCGTTCCCGCGGCGAGACCGATCGAGCCGCGCGGCAAGAGCCCGCTGTGCCGCTTCCTTGATCTGCCGTCCATGTACTTGCTCTATCTGGTCAAGATCGTGAACACGCACCGTCAGAACGCAAAAAGAGGTCTGTGCCTGGCGGGCCACCTCTGCCGTGCGCTCTACTTCTCGCTGAAACGTATCCACATTGGGCAATCCCGTAAACGGATCACGAGGCAGTTTCACCGGCCGCCGCTCGCGCCGTTCGATCTCAAACGTGCCGAAATCCGGGCCGACTGTACCGGTCTGCTTCAGTCCGTGAACTCCACGGTACGGCACGCCGGTCTGCTCGCACAGTCGCTGGATTCGCTGCCTGGCACGCACGTCGGTGGAGAAGCCGAGGATACTACCCGCCCTGTCCCGCGGCAGATACTGCAAGGCGTCCATCAGACTGGGAGTTATAAGCACCAGCCGGTCCGGCTTGCCGGGCCGGGTGGGAACAGAAATACGCTGTGCCGACCAATCAATATCTGTCCACCGAAGGGCAACGCAATTCGAGATGCGAATACCCGCTGCCAGCAACAAGATCAGTGCTCGATCGGCCGGTGAGGCGGCATCCAGCAAAGCTTCGCGCTCGGCCGGGCTGTACTGCTCCCGCTTCTGCGCGATTACCTCACGCGTTGGATCCGGGCGCGCCTCGGCAAACGGGTTGTGGTCCGTCGCTCCTGCCCACAGGAGCGCGCGATATAGCGCTCGCAATCCGGCCAACCGCACCTTCACGGTTGATGGACTCGCGCCCATATGCTCCATATCCCTGATCAGAGAGTCGACATCTTCATCCCGCAGCTGAAGGATGGCATCCGACGCACACCGGTCGAGGAGCAGATCTAAACTCTGCCGGTAGGCGCGGATCGTATGCCGGGAGAGGGGGCGCTGCATCTCCAGATGAGCGCAGAGCAAAGACCATAGCGCCCCCCGATCCCCGTTCCGGCATGCTTGCTCCGCACGTTCCCGTCGATCGTCCGGAGACAAGCTTAACCAGCTTTCTCCCCCGTCCTGCTCTCGCGCCAACTCGCTCATACTCTATACTTCCGTTAACCCATCCTGTGCAGGATGGAGTCGATTGTGACATCGCCGGCCGGCTAGCCGACGTCTATTGCGATTCTGCCGGAATCTCGTGCTTATCGCTATAGGGTCTACGCCCTAAAACTGAGTTATCCACGTACTAATTTCAATGGCGCCGCCTCCTCGCACTACCACTCCAATGGACAACATCACGAGCTTGAACCAGGAGATGAACACGCTGTGGCGCGTTCTGGCAGAGGTTACGGCCGACGCGCTATTTGTCAAAGATCGCCAGGGAAAGTATCTCCTTATCAATCCCGCCGGCGCGGCACTGGTGGGACGGCCGATCGAGACCATTATCGGCAAAGACGACACGGAGCTCTTCTCTCTGGAATCGGCGGAGCGCAGCATAGCACGCGACCACCGGGTTATGGACATGGGTGTTATCGAAACGTACGAGGAGACGGCGAGCGCAGATGGGGTCGAGCGAACGTACTTCTCGACCAAAGGGCCGTATCGCGACCGGACTGGAGCCATTGTGGGGCTTGTCGGAATCTCGCGAGACATCACAGAGCACAAGCGCACCATAGAGGATCTACGCCGGAGTGAGGAAGACCTACGCCGCAGCGAGGAGCGCTTCCGAGCCACCGTCGACCAGGCGGCCGTGGGGATCGCGCATACCGACCTAGCCGGGCATTGGCAGCTACTGAATGAGCACCTCTGCACCATGTATGGATATACCTCCGAAGAGCTGCTTGGCCGCCACTTTCGAGATGTCACGCATCCCGATGACCTGGAGGGCGATCTCGAGCAGATGCGCAGACTGGTCACCGGCGAGATCGGATCGTACGCCATGGAGAAGCGATATATCCGGCGCGACGGCTCGCAGTTCTGGGGGCATCTGACAGTCTCTCTGGTGCGTGACGGCAACGGCCGCCCCAGCTATGTGATCGCGGTAGTGGAGGATGTCAGCCAGCGCAAGCAATCTGAAGAAGAGCGGCTCGATCTTGCGGCTCGAGCCAGGGCAGCCAGAGCGGAGCTCGAGGCGACCAGTATGGTACGCGTTGTGATGGACGCCTCTCCCGTTCCTATCTACTCTCTCGACAGAGCAGGGAAGGTCATGACCTGGAATACAGCGGCGGAGCAAACTCTTGGCTGGAGCCGGGAGGAAGTAGTGGGACGGACACCGTCTACCGTGCCGATCGAGCTGCTGCCGGAGGCAACCACCTGGTTTGAAGAGGTCATGGCGGGAAAGACGGTCAGCGGTATCGAGTCGAGGCGCCGGTGCAAAGACGGATCCGAGATCGACGCCAGCCTCTCACTCGCGCCCCTCTGTGACACGGCCGGCCATATTCAGGGAGCGATTGTGGTGGTGACCGATATCACCGACCACAAGCGCGCCGAAGAGGAGCTTCGAGCCCGGGAGCGCAAACAGGCGGCCATTGCTCGGTTGGGCCAGCGCGCGATCGAGCGTCCCGATCTCTCCGAGCTCTTTCGTGATACCGCAGCGCTGATTCGTCTCACGCTGGGCGCCACCTGCTCCAGCATCCTGGAGCTGAGCAGTGATAGAGCAACGCTGAGCCTGCGAGCGCGGGCCGGCTGGCGAGGCAGAATGCCGAGCCGATTGCGGCTCGACGCGGGAGCAAGCTCTCTGGCGGGCTATACGCTGCTCTGCGGAAACCCTATCCTGGTCGACGATCTGGCAGTGGAGAGCCGGTTTACGGTGTGTGAGGGTCTTCTCAAGCGCTCCCTGACCAGCGCCATCAGCGCGGTCATCGCGGGCCAGGATCGACCGTTCGGCGTCCTGAGCGCCTTTTCCACCCGGAAACAGGCCTTTTCTCAAGATGATGTTCACTTCCTGCAGGCTGCGACACATGTGCTGTCGGCGGCTATTGAGCGCAAGCAGCTCGAGGAGGAGCGCTCGCATCACAGCATGGAGGTTGCAACGTATGTGATGAACGCGCAGGAAGAGGAGCGGAGGCGCATTGCCCGCGAGCTACACGACGAGACGGCGCAGTCGCTCTCTTCTCTACTAATCAACCTGGATCTGCTGGAATCGCAGCTGCCCCGCAAAGATACCTCGCTGCGCGCGGGCTTTGAGCGGGTACGCGAGCTGGCACGGCGCACGCTGGATGAGACGCGCGCCCTCTCACACGATCTTCGTCCCACCATCCTGGATGATGTCGGACTGGTCGCGGCCCTGGAATGGTTCGCTGCCGAACACCGTCAGACGTTCGGCAATCACGTTACCGTCCGGGCGCAGCAAACGCGCCGCCTGCCACCGGAGATCGAGGTGGCGCTGTTCCGGATCGCCCAGGAGGCGCTGACCAACATCGGCAAGCACGCCCACGCAGACTCTATCGATCTGTCACTTTCCTTCCCCGATAGCTCGGCCCGTCTGATTGTCGAGGACGACGGCTGTGGCTTTGATCCGTCAAAGGTTGACCGACCGAGCCGCGAGGGGCGCCTGGGACTCTACGGCATGCACGAGCGAGCGGCTCTTCTTGGTGGCACCCTCGTCGTGCAGTCGGCTCCGGGTGAAGGCACGCGCGTTACTGCAGAGCTGCCGGTCGACTACACCTTCAATGCACCACGTCGCAGAGCGACGGATCGCGCGTAGACTACAGGGATGTCTGTCACCGTCATCCTGGCCGACGACCACGCTGTGGTCCGTGAGGGCCTGCGCATGGTCCTGGACGCGCAGCCCGACATCTCGGTCATCGGCGAGGCAGGTGACGGCCGGCAGGCGCTGGACCTTGCGGAGGAGCTCCGGCCGCAGGTAGTGGTTATGGACATCGCCATGCCGAATCTCAACGGACTCGAGGCAACACGGCAGATCGTGCGGCGCGTTCCCGGTACCAGGGTCGTGATTCTGACCATGCATGACAATCCTCAGTACCTGCTGCAGATCGTCAAGGCAGGCGCCATCTCCTGCGTGCTGAAACGCTCAGCAGGTCGGGAATTGGTGATGGCTGTGGAAGCGGCGGCACAGGGACAGAGCTATTTTTCGCCGCCCATGGCCACCGTGCTACTGGAAGACTACCGCCGCCTGCTGGGCGAGCCGGATGAGTCGGAGCTATTAAGTCACCGGGAGCGCGAGATCCTCCAGCTCATCGCGGAGGGACGCACCAATCGAGAGATCGCGGACGACCTGACCCTCTCCATCAAGACCGTGCAGGCCCACCGCGCCCACATCACGGAAAAGCTCGGCGCACACGGTCGCGATGATCTAATGCACCACGCGATGCGGCTCGGAATGGTAACTCCGGAGTAGAGGTGTCGAATCGATGAGGCGCTTGATCGACGTGAGCCATGAGGTCACAGACGGCCTGGTCACCTACCCCGGTCTACCTGCCCCGGTGGTATCCGACTTCCTGTCCCGGGAGGACTCGCGAGCGTACTACAGTGCCGGAACCACATTCCAGATCGGGCGGATCGAGCTGGTGGCGAACACCGGAACCTACGTCGACTCCCCGTTCCATCGCTTCGGGGATGGGGTAGATCTCGCCGGGCTGGATCTCTCTCGCCTGGCCGACCTCGACGGGATCGTGGTGGATGGGCGGGACAGAGGGCGTGCGCTCGGCCCCGAGATCTTTGAAGGGCACGTCTTGACCGGCAAGGCAGTCCTGGTGAGGACCGGATGGGACAAGCACTGGGCGACGGACACGTACTTCAAGGGGCATCCGTACCTCACACGTGAGACTGTTGAGATCCTGCTCGAGGGTCGTCCCAGCCTTGTCGGCATCGACTCCCTGAACATCGACGGCACCTCGGATGGAAGTCGGCCGGCCCATACGCTCCTGCTAGGCGCGGGCATCCCGATCGTGGAGCATCTGTGCAATCTAGCAGCGCTCCCTACCACCGGCTTCCGCTTTCATGCCGTGCCGATCAAGTTTCGCGGCGTCGGTACCTTCCCGGTGCGAGCATACGGCGTGGTCGACCACAACGGATGATTAGCATACCGGAGGACGGCGAATGAACCAACCAGAGAACGACGTGGATGGGCAGCTGAAACAGAGGGACGGTCGGTGGCGGCTTCACTTCAAACGAAAGCTCCCTCACTCCCCCGAGAAAGTATGGTGCGCTCTGACCGAGCCCAAGCATCTGGCTGCCTGGTTCCCCACCGAGATCCAGGGGGAGCGTGTGGGCGGCGCGCCGCTGCGCTTCGTGTTCCGCAACGGAGAAGGTCCGCCCGTGGATGGCCAGATGACGACGTACGATCCCCCCCTCGTCCTGGAGTTCCGCTGGGGCGACGAGACACTGCGGTTCGATCTGGAATCCGACGGCGACGGTACACTCCTCACCTTTGTGAACACGTTCGACGAACGGGGTAAGGCCGCGCGTGACGCCGCGGGATGGCATGTCTGCCTCGACCTGCTCGGCTATCATCTCGACGGCAAAGAGGTGCCCGGGAGTCCGCGCGAGCGGTGGCAGCAGGTGCATGCTTTGTACGTGGCCCGCTTCGGTCCCAAGGCTTCAACGATCGGCCCCCCGATTCCGGTCAGCGACCCGAGCTGACCAGCACGGGCGATAGAGGAAGAGGCGGAGATCGACAGCTCACATGTGAGCCGGCGCGCGCAAATTCGGCGCATGCGCCAGGTGGCCGGCCATGCTCTGGTCCTGTTCGGGATCGAGCCGGCCGCGCTGTCTCTCATCGAGCACTTCGACAATACGACGTTCAAGGTCACCGGTCGGGATGGCGCCAGGTATGCCCTCCACATCGTGCGATCGCACAAGGATGCGGTGACCGAGACGCACAGACGCGCCAGGGTCGAATCCGAACTGTGGTGGCTCGACCATGTGCGAACAAATC
>DASVZE010000223.1:0-3522 GCA_036391775.1 Chloroflexota bacterium
CTAACAGATCCGACTCGTTTTCAATTCCAACGGAGAGGCGGACCAGGCCCGGTGTAATTCCCACCGCGCGGCGCACCTCCTCGGGGACAGAGGCATGTGTCATGATGGCTGGATGATCCGCCAGGGATTCCACCCCTCCCAGACTTTCGGCAGTAACAAAGAGACGAGTCGATCGGAGGAAGTGGCGAGCGGATTCCAGATCGCCAAAATCGACGCTCACGATCCCGCCGAAGCCCGACATTTGGCGCGCGGCCACCGCGTGCCGAGGGTGATTCGGCAAGCCGGGGTACAGGACCCTCTCCACGCCTTCACGCGACTGAAGAAACGTGGCAACGGCCAGCGCGTTGGCGGCATGTCGCTCCATCCGCAAGCTCAACGTCTTCAGCCCACGCAGCAGCAGCCAGGAATCAAAAGGACCAGGTGTGGCTCCGGACGCGTTTTGATGGAACTTCAGGGTGGTGTAGCGCTCCTCGTCTGACAGGGCCAGCATACCCATGATCAGATCACTGTGTCCGCCAAGGTATTTTGTTGCGCTGTGGACCACGATGTCCGCGCCCAGAGCGAGAGGGTTCTGGAAGTACGGAGTGGCAAAGGTATTGTCCACCACGAGTAGGGCTCCCCGCTCGCGCGCATTCGCCGCCACGTCTGCAATATCGACGACTTTGAGCAACGGATTTGTAGGACTCTCCATCCATATCATTTTCGTTTCGGGCCGCATAGCAGCGTGGAGGGCGTTCCGGTCGCCCAGGTCCACGTAACTGAAAGCCATTCCATACTTCGCCAGCACTCTGGAGAAAAGACGGTATGTGCCGCCATAGAGGTCGTCACCCGCCACCACATGATCTCCGGGAGCGAGAAGCTGCATGATCGTTGCTTCAGCCGCCATGCCGGACGCGAAGGCGAGCCCGAATCGCCCACCTTCAAGCGAGGCGACTACTTGCTCCACGACCGCCCGCGTGGGATTATCCGTGCGGGAGTATTCGTAACCCTTGTGCACGCCGGCATCTTCCTGCGCGTAGGTGGAGGTTTGGTAGATGGGTGTGATGACAGCGCCCGTGACGGGGTCAGGTTCTTGCCCGACGTGGATTGCGCGTGTGGTAAACCCCCAATCAGGCATACAGCAGGCTCGGATCCGATTCCAGCATGCTGTATTGTGCGATCTGCACGGAGTTGGTGGCGGCGCCCTTGCGCAGGTTGTCCGCCACTATCCACAGTGTGATTGCGTGGTCGTCGTCCGGATCGCGGCGAATACGGCCCACAAAAACCTCATCACGACCTTCGGCCCGGACGGCAAGCGGATATAGATGGGCGGCCGGGTCGTCTTCCACCACGACGCCGGGGGCGTTTTCCAGAGCTCGGTGCGCCTGCTCCCTGCTTACCGTACGGGCAAAGCGCGCATAGACCGATTCGGAATGTCCCACCCGCACCGGCACACGAACCGTGGTTGGTACCACGTGCAGGGACGGAAGATCCAGGATCTTGCGCGTCTCGTTGATCATTTTCCGTTCCTCGACGGTCCAGCCCTCCGCGTCAAATACATCGATATGAGGCAGAGCGTTGAACGCGATAGGATGCGCGAACGGCGACTGCGTACTCATCCGTCCGTGTTCCACCTCGTGTTCAAGTGCTCTCACACCCTTTGCGCCCGATCCGGACACTGACTGATAGGTTGAGACGATGACGGATTCCAAGCCAAACACGCGGTGCAGTGCGTCGAGCACCACGACCATCTGGATAGTCGAGCAGTTGGGATTGGCGACGATACCGGAGTATCCACTCAAGATCCGGCCGTTAACCTCAGGTACGACCAGTGGAACATCCGGATTCATGCGGAATGCGGAGCTATTGTCCACCACCAGCGCCGACCTCCGCGCCGCGATCGGTGCAAACTGCCTGCTTACCGAGGCGCCGGCCGAAAAGAAGACGACGTCACACCGGTCGAAGCTACTTTCCTGCAACCGCTGAACCGGAACCGGGTCTCCCTCGTATGCGATCGTTGTGCCGGCAGAGCGCTCGGACGCGAGCAGTCGCAGCTCAGCGATAGGGAAGCGCCGCTCCTGGAGAACCTGAAGTATCGTCCGTCCCACCAGACCGGTGGCCCCAACAACCCCTACGCGGAAGCCGGCCATGCACCGTCTCCTTCCAGCTTGAAAGCGGTGTGGAGTGCGCGGACTGCCTCTTCCACCCGGTCATCGTCTATGACGCACGTTATACGAATACCCGACGTAGAGATCATATCGATGTTGATCGCAAGATCTCCCAGTGTGCCGAACATGGTTGAAGCATAGTCGAGCGTTGAGGATAAGCCTGTGCCCACCACAGAAATCTTTGCCATTCCACCTTTGGCGGTCACCTGCTGGGCATCAACAAGGTCCCGGACGTCCTCGGCCACTTCCAGTGCCGCTCCCAAATCTTGCTGCGGAACGGTAAACGAGAGATCGGTGCGCCCATGATGACCGATATTCTGTACGATGAGATCCGCCGGGATATGCCGCCGGCTGAGACCTGAAAATATGGCATGTGCCACCCCGGGGCGGTCGGCCAGGCCAACAAATGTCACCTTTGCCACCTGATTTTGATGGGCCACGCCGGCGATACGGTTCGCGTACTCCATGGAGCCTCCAATATGTGTTCCGGATTCGTCGTTATAGCTGGAGCGAACCTGGAGTGGAACGTTCCAGATCTGAGCCATCTCGACCGAACGCGGCATCATCACCTGCGCACCATACTGCGCCAGCTCGAGCATTTCTTCGTAGGTTATTCCGGACAGCTTGCGCGCCTCCGGCACGACACGCGGATCAGCCGTGAAGATGCCCGGCACGTCTGTATAGATATCACAGCGCTCGGCGCGTAAACCTGCGGCCAGCGCGACCGCGGTCGCGTCGGAGCCTCCACGCCCAAGTGTCGTAACCTCTGACCATCCGCTTTCGTCGCCCGCACCCTGGAACCCTGTGACAATAACGACCCGTCCCGATGCGAGCTCGTGCCGAATCCTATCGCCGTCGATTGAACGGATACGTGCGGTGGTAAAACTGTTGTCCGTACGGATACCGGCCTGCCACCCGGACAGTGAAACTGCCGGACAGCCGCGCTGATGAAGGGCCAGGGCAAGCAGCGACGCTGAGACCTGCTCTCCGGTCGAGAGCAGCATGTCGGTTTCACGCCGGTTCGGATGGTCAGCAATCTGCCGCGCCAGGTCGATCAGATGATCGGTGGTGTCTCCCATCGCCGAAACGACGACCACAACCGGATGGTCGTGCGCTGCTTCTCTCACCCGGTCTGCAACGGCGAGGATCCGATCGGGATTCTTGAGAGACGAGCCGCCGTACTTTTGAACCAGGAGCGTCATGTGGATCTGCGTGCCTTCTTTGCAAGCAGCCGCGCTCATCGAGTTTACCGGCGGCCACGATTGCTCTATTGTGCCGCGAATCGGCCGCGTTGTCTAAGAGGGTGCCCAGGCTCTTACACGGTGCGTTGATAGGAGGCGCCCCAGGCTTTTGAGAAGGAAGATAAAAAAAGGAC
>DASVZE010000224.1:0-15119 GCA_036391775.1 Chloroflexota bacterium
CTGCCTGCCGAGCTCCATGTCATCGCTCTTTCTTCCTCTCGGAGTGGGATTGGCGGAATGCTCGCCGGCACTGTGCGGCTTTCCGATTCTGAACGAAAGAGCGCACCGGCACGTCTGCCTCCCCGGCGCCGCAAGAATTGAGCCTGAGTGACGGGTGGGTTAAATCATTGAGAGCGTAATGATTCCCCGCATCTGGCGACCGATGGACGTGGTCGTGCTTCAGTCGCTTAAGGTATCGCCAAAGATGCGGTGTCAATGCGCGAGTCTTCAGATTCCGCAGCATTCTGTACTATGGGTCGTTCTCCGTATCACGCCGGGCGTGAATGGAAGCAAAGTATGAATGAAGAAGCGGCGCGCGTCCTGTATCGCGGAATGCCGCCGGGTGGGCTGCGCCGCAAGATCGCCATCGTCACGGGCGCCAGCCGGCGACAGGGTATTGGCGCCATGTTGTGTCGTGTCCTGGCCGCGAGCGGCGTGGATGTTCTCTTCACGCACTGGCAGCCCTTCGATCGAGAGCAGTCATACGGGGCAGATGAAGAGGGGCCTGGTGTCTTGCTGCGCGAGCTACAGGAGGCAGGTGTGCGCGCTGTCGCCCTGAACGTGGATCTTTCGACTCCGGTTGCGCCATCTCTGGTGCTCGAAACGACTCACCGGCAAATCGGCGCTCCTTCGATCCTGATCAACAACGCCGCCCACTGGTCGCCGGCCGGTCTGGACGACCTCGATGCAGCAGTGCTCGATGCTCACTACTATGTCAACGTTCGAGCCATGGCCTTACTCTCGGCGGAGTTCGCGCGTCGCTTCACGGGCGGCAGTGGTGGTCGGATTGTCAATCTCACGTCCGGGCAGCGCATTGGTGCCATGCCGGATCAGCTTGCATATGCCGCCACCAAGGGAGCGGTGGAAGCCTTTACTCTGTCATTCGCCGCAGCCGTAGCGGATCGCGGCATCACGGTTAACGCCGTGGATCCGGGAGCAACGGACACTGGTTGGATGACCGAAGACGTCAAATCACGCCTTGCAGAGCAAATGCTCATGGGGCGCGTTGGACAGCCGCTGGACGTCGCCAGATTGATTCTCTTTCTCGCCAGCGACGCGGGCGGCTGGATCACGGGGCAGGTCCTTCACTCACGAGGCATGTAGAGACCGTGCGACGACCCCGTTTTCTTTTTTGCCTTTTCCTCGCGTCTGTGGCATAGTGTGCCTCAGATGAAACGCTATTCACTGCAGCCACACGCCATCTGTTCTTGTTGTTGTCAGCCTTGTTGCTGGCCCGGCCGGCTGCGCCCGTGGAGTGACGTGCATCTGTAACCGTCAAATACCGCGAAACCAGTCAACCGGCCGGCGAAAAGCTGGCCGGTTTTTTGTTTGTTGAAAGCTACAGACATGAGGAGCATCCGATGACCCTGCAAACTCCAGCATGCGCCCAGTGCGGTACGCGCCTGCAGCAGAGCATATTGTTCGGCGACCTGCGCTTCTATGTCTGTCAGCCGTGTCAGTCCTGGGCCGTGCCCTATCCTCCGGCACCATCCGCGCGATCAGCTTCCGCGCCGCGTGCAGCGGCAGTGAAGCGGTAAGTCGAGGGGTACCTTTCGCCGGTTCGGCGGAAGAGGATCAGTTGACGCCGATCGGCGGGACCTTCCTTGATTCCTGAACGCGCGATGAATGACAGTGGTCAATATGTCCATGGCCGGGGGCGGTCTGCCGGTCGCTTTTCCTGGTGCGTTTCGCGGCGATCCCCGCATAGAGTTAAGTGCATGTGGCCGGCTTGATAGGGAAGGCCGGCGTTCCATCGCGGAAGGCAGGGCCGAGCTATGTCCACCCCGAGTACCACGGTTGTTGCTTCTTTTAGGTGCCTTCCGGGCCAGGAACGGGCCTGGCTGTCTGTGTGGAGTGCACTTGCTCAGGCGGCGCTCACGCGTCCCGGCTGCGAAGCTTTCACCGTCTTGCCATCGGTCACAGGGGATGGACGCACGGCAGTCGTGAGTCGATGGGAGGAATCCGACGGATTCGATCGGTTTGTGCGTTCCGTGGGTCTCACATGGTTGGATTACAGTCTCTACTGTCCCGTCATACCTGCCCGAATAGACCGCTTCTCCAGTGTGCCGCGTGAGCTGGTCGATGCATTGGTGGGACAGAAAGCTGAAGCTATGGCAGGCGTCGCCTGATCCTGTAGCTCTTCAAGCGATCAGTTTCGCAGGCGCCGGCGCTTGTCGAGCCCGCAGATAGTGGGATGTGATGGCCGTGGCGCATCAAGTGGTATGCGACCCAGACCTGTGATTCGCCGGGTCCTACCCGGAACAGTGGACGTCTCGATCCTTGCTTGAGCTAACGGCCGGCTTGCGCTTCATTCGTCGCGGAGGTCAACCGGTATGCTGTACCGGACTCAATGCCCGCGTCCGGCCTGATTTCGCGTGGCGTATCTAACCGCTTGATAGGGTGCTCACGTTGCATGGCTGCATCGGGCGTCACTTCATGTGTTGCGCCCTTCATCCCATAACCGTTGAGTCTTTGGGACAGTCTGTACAATTTGCTACCGTAACGGTATTGCAAAGCGGGAAGGGGTATGGCTCAACAGGTGAAGATCGACATTCGCGAGCGGCGCGCCGATGATATCCCGACGGCGGTGGAGATTATGAACGCGGCCCACCCGCCTGACAATCACCGCACCGTCGAGGAAGTGCGCACCAACGAGGAGCGCAACAAGCCGGAAAACCACGCGCTGTATCTTCTTGCCCATCTCGATGGACAAGCCGTCGGGCATGGGGTTTCTCAGCACCAGAATTGGGATCCGCCGGGACGCTTCAGCCTGTCGATCGCGGTGCACCCGGCCGCTCGACGGCGCGGTGTAGCGCGGGCACTGTACGGCAGCCTGCTCGATCATGCCGCGGCTCACGGCAGCAGTAGTCTGGCTGCGTTCGTGCACGAGCATCATCTCCCGGTTGTCAGAGGGTGGCTGGAGCGCCATGATTACCGCGAGACGGAGCGTATGAGGAAATCCGAGCTCTCTCTGGATGTGTTGAATATGGACCTGTGCGATCGGGCGGAGGCGCGCGCAGCGCGCGAGGGAATCCGGCTTTCGTCCCTTGCTGACGATGACTCCGAAGATGCACGGCGCAAGCTTCTCGACGTGAGCAACCTGGCGGAGCGCGATGTGCCGTCGGACGAGTTTGTTGAGACCTCCTGGGAGCTATTCAACCAGCAGGTTGATACACCGGAATGTCTTCACGATTGCTTTATCATTGCCTGGGATGGAGCGGATGTCGCGGGATTTACCATGCTCGGCCACCAGACAGCTGAGCGCGCTTTTACCTGGTTCACCGGGGTCCACCCGAACCACCGGGGGCGCGGCATCGCTCTTGCTCTGAAGGCCCGCTGTGCGCGCCGCGCGCTGGAGAGAGGGTATCAGCAGATGCAGACGTTCAATCATGTCAACAATCCCGCCATGCTGGCCGTCAATACGCGCATCGGCTATCGCCCTTTGCCGGAAGCGGTTCAATTCGTCAAGCAGCTGAGCTAATCCAAGGCTTGCGCGCCGTGGGACGTGCCGGCGGCCCCATAGAGCGGCTCGGAGCTACTCGACGCCCTTGAGCGCATTCATGACCTCCGGCTGGCGTATCGTTTTCCAGTCGGCGCGCAAGAGATCGTTCTTGAGGTCCCTACCGCGCGCGTCCGTTCCGTCGAGCGCCCAGAAGGCCCATCCTACCTGTGGATGCGTCTTTAGAAACTGCATCAGGTATTGAAACCACAGTCCCTGCGATCCGCGTGAGGAATCGCGGGCGCAGCGCGCCTGACTGCAGGTTCCGAATTCGCCCAGGAGAATCGGTGTGCCCCCGCGCGCCGTCATCAGAGATCCCCAATGGCGCTGCCAGGTACTGACCAGCGATGTGTATGTGGACACTTTTGTAAAATATCGCATTGAATGTTTGAACGGGCCATATTCGTGCGGCGAATAGACAAGCTGGTGTGCCACCGGCAGCCGAACCGGATAGGTCACGGCGGGCGACACCATGCTGCCCCACCAGGAAGAATCAACTCCACCTGGTTGCTTCGGATCAGGATATTGCTGGATGCCTTCCACAATGATGAGCAGATGTGGATTGACGGCCTGGATGGCGCGGCCCGCGCGCTCTGCCGCGAGACGCCAGTCCGTGCGCGGCTGCTCCACTCCGCGGTACGGTCCCCAGGTCGCGCCTTGCGTTAGATATGTCCTGATCGACCACGGACCGTATCCCCTGGTATGCGGTTCGTTGCGCAGGTCTACTCCGATCACCGTTGGATTGCCGCGGTAGCGCGTTGCCAGGACCCGCCAATCGTGAATCCACGCGTTTTCCGGGTACGCGGGCGTGTACCAGAGACCACTCAGGTCCGGGCCATCTCCGGCGTTCGAGCGCGCGTCGTCCAGGATGACGCGAAGTCCGAAGCGTTGGGCCGCCGCGACCACTCGATCCATGATCTGTAAGGTGTGAAGTCCCATCATCTCTGGATTGGCGTCGAGGTGCCGCGTGACGACTGGATCACGCTCGATCGCCTGGTTGGAAAACGGAAGGCGAATGGCGTTGAATCCAAGACTCTTGATTTGAGACGCGATGCTGTCGAGTGACCGCTTTTGCAGGCCCTCGGGAACCTCGTACCTGTCGTCAAACCCAAACCAGTTCACGGCCGCGATGCGGACGGTCCTGCCCGCGGCATCCACGATCCGATCTCCTGCGGTGTGCCAGTATCCGGAGGTCGCGGCATTGGGGCGGGCCACGCCGGAAGCGGAGGAGCCACCTGCCCTCAACCCGAGCACGGTTGCCGGCAGCAGCACGGCAACCATAACGAAGCGAGCGAGCATCAGGCGGCCGCCGATCCATAGAGAGCACGGAACCTTTCGCGCGCCCGATAGAGTCTCTGGCGCACCGCCGGACCGCCGATCCCGAGCATGGAGCCGATCTCATCTGTCTTGAAGCCCGCAACGGAGAACAGATAGAGGACAGTGCGATCTTTCTCGGGAAGCAGGGCCATCGTTTGCTCGACCGAGAGATCTCGCTCCCTTGACTCAGCCGATAAGTGCGCGATCAAGTCCAGACCGGCAGCCGTCCGTCCACGGCGGCGGATCTCGTCGATGGCCAGATTTCGTGCCACCTTGTACAACCACTGCTTGTTAACGGCTTTGCCGCGGCGCAACGACTGGTATGCGCGCAGAAACGTTTCCTGGGTACAGTCAACTGCCGCGTCACTATCGTGGACAAAACTTTGAACCCAGGTGAAGAGGCGGTGCTCGTAGAGCTCCATGAGGTACCGAAGCTCTGCCTCCGGGCGGCAGGTCTCTGTCCTCGAGGCCGGTCCCAACGTGAGTGCGTGAGAGAGTGAGGTCATGGTAAAGCCCTCCGTGGTGATTGCTGGTATCCACCGTACGCCCGATCACGTTTCGGCCCGGTTAGGTTCGCGTTTCAGCGCGTTTCACGTCCATTCCGATCCTCTTTCCCTCCCGTTTCATTTCCGTTTCATGGCGCTATAATCGCGGCAGGACGCCAAAAACAGCCAGTGAGCGGGAGAGGAGACGTGCCTAGGTGTCGCAGTTCCGGGTGTTGCTTTTGGGCCCTTTTGTGCTGCTGCGCGATGGGGTTCCGGTCGATACCGCTCACTGGCAGCGGCGGGTGGAGACGCTGTTCAAGCTCCTTGCCGTGGCGCCTGAGCGGCGCCGCCTGCGCGATGAGCTCATCGAGATCCTCTGGCCGCATACCTCCGCCGAGACAGGCGCCGCCAATCTCCGCCTGCTGACCCATCGACTGCGTTCCACTCTGACGGAGGGAACGCCTGGTAATGGTCCCGCCCCGGTACTGGCGGAACGCGGCTGGGTCTTCCTGAATCCCGCGCACGACTGGGAACTCGATCTCGATCAGCTCGTGGCTGCCGTGGCCGCGGCCGGACATGATCCGCAAAAGCTGGAAGCGGCGGCCGAGCTCTACCGGGGTGAGCCGCTACTCGAAGACCGTTACGACGACTGGGCTGTTCCCGCGCGGGAGAGCGCGCAGCGCGCGTGGCGTGAGCTCTGCCTGCGCCTGGGCGCGATCTATTTGCGGGACAGCCATGCCGAACGAGCCGTGTCCTGGTTCGAGCGGTCGCTCCAGACCGATCCACTGGACGAGGAGGCTCTTCGCGGACTGCTGCGGGCTTTGAGCGGGGAGGGTAGACGCTCCGATGCCCTGCGGCTGTACGCCGCTTTCGAGCAGCGGCTGCGGGCTGAGATGAACGCGTCGCCGGCTCCCGAGACCGTTGCGCTGGCCGAAAGGATCCGGACAGGTGAAGGGGCGCCAGACCCGCGCCGCCCGCAGCGTGCGGTCGCGCCGTCTAGCGCGCGTCAGGCACCTCTATCCCAGAACAGACCTTCTCGTCGGCTGGCCATTGTCCTGGCGCTGCTCCCCCTGCTGGCAGCATCCGTCATCGTGGCGGTGTTGATCGCGCGCAATGCAAACGGTAACAGTGCGAGCGGCCCTCCAACCGTCCCGGGTGAAATCAATCCCAACGGCTCCGGGCCGGGGCAGTTCAATGGACCGACCGGTATGGGAATCGACAGGCAAGGGAATATCTACGTAGCCGACCGGAGCAACGGGCGTATCCAGACGTTTTCGCCTCTGGGCGCCTGGATCGCGAGCTGGGGAACTCCGGGCAGCGGTCCACTGCAATTCATCGATCCGTCGGATGTCGCGGTCGACTTTGCCGGAACCATCTACGTGGCGGATGGTGGAAATCGGCGCATCGAGCAGATATCGCCGAGTGGCCAGCCACTGGATGACTTCCCTTATATTGCCTCCAGCGTGGCGGTGGACCGCGCGGGGAATATCTATGCCACGGATTACGGCCACGACCGCGTGCGGAAGATCGATCGCAACGGAACTGTGCTGGCTATCTGGAGCGGCGCTCCGTACGGCTTCCAGCATCCGGCGGGTATCGCCGTCGATTCGCGAGGAAACATCTATGTGGCGAATGCGGGCAACGATCGAATCGAGAAGCTCTCCCCCGGCGGAACGGTCCTGACGTCATGGGGCGGTCCTGGGTCGCGGCCAGGCCGGCTCAATAATCCGCAAGATCTGGCAGTCGATTCTGCGAGCAACGTCTATGTTGCGGACACCAACAACAGCCGGATCCAGGTGTTTTCGGCGGATGGCCGCTTTGAGCGGCAGGTCGGAGCGCTGGGTGATGCGCCGGGGCATTTCCGCAAGCCCTCGGGTGTCGCGGTCGACGCAGCCGGTAACGTCTACGTCAGCGATTACTACCACGACCGAGTCCAGAAGCTTTCCCCTGCCGGCAAGCCGCTGTGGGAGACTAACGGACGCTACGCGCTGACGTTTCACTGAGAGGGAGATAGGAACGGCTGGCCGCTTCGTGCGGCCAGCCGATTTATTTCACGCGAGCTGACGACCACCTACGATCTGTAGATGGCACTAGCTCCCTCAATGCCCGTTCTGTGTCTGCTGGAAGCACGCGACGTCGTACTGTGACACCGGGTGTAGGTTCCCAGTCTTGTCCGGGTTGGGGTTGCCCGGGTTACCGGCGTATGTCTTGGCATTGTTCGGATTGAAGGGCGAGCCGGGGGAATTGACAGAATTGCCGGGTGTCGAGGTGGAGCCGGCATTGCCGCAAGCGATGCCGTTATGCATTGGGTCCGGCTGCCCCGTGGTCCCCACGCCCGGGACACCTGCGTTGTGGAAGTTGTCCGCCAAAACCAGGCCCCCAGATGGAACAGCCAGCGCCGCGACAAGAGCGACCAGAGCGATGAGTCGGTGCATGTGCAACCTCCTTTTTGGGACTTTCCGTCTTTAAGTACTACGTACCGGGGTTACAGAATGCCCGACTCACCTGCGGGCCAACGCGTGAGATCAGCGGCAACAGCAGCCTGGCGGCGGGGTCGAACGCGCGGCCATCGAAATGGAAATGGGCCATGACCGCTCCTTGCACTGCCTCAACCAGGAAATGCATGCGAAAGCGGAAGGGGCCGCAATCGGATGTCAGATCCGGGGAGCTAGTCTTCCTGGACGATCCGCTAGCCCCGATGATTGATGTACGGCCGCTCGAGAGTCCGCCGTGCCGATTGATCGGAATTTTCCAAAATCAGGTTCGCCACGCGCCGCACCTGCGTCACCAGCTGAGACCAGGGGATAGACGCTCCGGCGGGCCGGAGTATGGAGTGACCTTCGACGTCGTCCTCAGTAGCGGCACGTATCAAGATCTCGCACAACAATGTCCGCTCGTGATCGCTCAAAGATTCGCCGAAGGCAGCCAGCTTATCTCCAAAGAGTCGTACCTCGTTCTGGGTGATGGTTTCTTGCATGCTGCGCTCCTTTCGGGTACCCCTTCTAGGGTGGCGCCTCCCGACCGCATTGTCTGTGAAGTAGATCACACTGGGGTGCCCCAAGATTATGCGTTTGTAGTGAATCACAGGGGACGGTTCAGCACTATTGCAACTGCGATGGCGCATGGGGAAAATATGCCCTCACGTGCAGGCGGCGTGGCCATTGGTAAAGGTGCCGAGGTTGCCGGTGATCGAGCGACCGGTCGACGTTACGGTACCGCTGTACGAGAGGTTGGTCTGTCCCGTGGCATGAAGTGTCAATAGCAGGCCACGTCCTTTGATCGATCCCCGGAGCGTCCAGAGAATTCCGTTGACGGCCGTCAACGTCCCGGTGACGGTATTGCCGGTTTGCTGCATGAAGGACGATCCGTTTGCCAGTCCGCCGGTTGTTTTTGCCAGGACGAAGGTCCAGGCCCCGGCAATGTTACAGGTGGCCGGCGTGCCGCCCGTCCCGTTGGGGTGGACGCTTATCTGGGGAAGCTTTGCAAAATCCTGGCCGGAGATACCGGTTGTGATGGCGTCCACTCCTCCGTTGACCGTTAGAAATGCCCAGCGGCTGTCAGACGTATATGCCAGCTGGTGGGGCGAGACCACTGTCTGCAAGCTCGCCTTGATGGGCCGCATGGCCACCAGATCCACCGGTACTACTCCGCCTGCCACAAACCCGAAGTGACTCGAGATATAGCCGGCATTGATGCCAGGTGTGGACGAGATCCCGGCGAAATTGGGAGCGGTCAGCATGGCCTGCTCGCCGTTCGGCGCAAGTGAGATCCATCGATAGTGCGGCACCAGCGGCAGAGGAAATGAGCGCAGCGTGCGCCCGCTAGCGACATCTATCTCGCGAAAGCTATCCCACAGCGCGTACAGGACCTGCCCATCGGCGCTAAGCGCGATATCGCCGCTGAGATCGGTCTGCGTACTGCCACTCCAGGATGCCAGCGTCCGACCCTTGCCGCCGGCAGTAACCCACCGGACAAGGGCATGGCCCCGCGCGATCGTTATGGTATACACGCCGTTGTTGGGGCCCGGAGCGATCTCCGACACGCCAGGAAGCCGGCCCAGGTGGCGGCCGGTGGCTGCATCGTATATGTCCGCGCCCTGGCGGTCGATCACGTAGACCCGTTTACTGTCCGCACTGATCTTCACGTCGAGCGGACCTGTGCCGGAAAGGTTCCAGCGCTTTGTCGCACTCACTGCCGTGGTGTCGACCACGACCACATCCTGGCGGGCCGAGTTCGCGATGTAGAGCCGGCGATTGTCCGGTGAGACGGCCAGCCTGTCCATGCCGTAAGTCGTCGCGCCGAGTCCGGGCATGTACCACGTTGCCACGCGCTGCATGGTCCGTACGTCGATCAGGTGCAGGATATTGCCGGTCGACGTACCGGCGTAGACGTAGCGACTCCCTGCAATCGCCAGGCCTGCTTGATGTGTCTTGCCGAAGGGGATGAACGTGATCGCCCCAACCTTCGAGGAGGTGGCGAGGGCGGGCGGCGGCGCGCTTGAAAGTGCCACGGCGGCGCAGAGCCACATGACGAGGGTTAGTATCCTCACTCCGTATTCTCCTCCAGTGCAGATGTACAACCGATCCCCGAGTCCTACTATGGCACGTCCTGCGAGGCGGTGGCATCCTCGCCGGTCGGAGGGATGGGTGTGATCTCGCCTCAATGATCCAGGCTCAGCGCGCATGCGTAGCACTGTGTAGCTGCACCCAAGAAGGAGAGACTCGATGTTCTTTTCACATATGCCAGAGCTACTCGTCGTACTGTTCGCGGCGTTCTTGATCTTCGGCCCGAAGAAACTGCCCGAGATTGGCTCAGGACTCGGTCAGGGGATTCGAGGATTCAAGCGGGAGATCAGCGCCCTGACAGACGAAACCGCGACCGAGAAGGTCGCGGTCGATCGCGAAAAGTCCAGCGTCCTGTAGGTCGATTTGGCGCCGGCCTATCCCGCATTGGTGACGGGGTGCGAATTGCACCCCGTTTCTTTTTGTCCTCTATCCGCCCGCAACCGCGGGAGCGATGATGATCTCGTCACCGTCGCGCAGCGGCGTCGAATCATCCTGTAGGAGGCGGACATCCTCACCGTTGACGTAGACGTTGACAAAGCGCCTGCGCTGGCCACCCTCGTCCAACACGCGCTCTCCGACCGAGGGATACCTGGAGCAGAGGTTCTGCAGCGCGTCGCCGACGGAGGCCGACTCGACCTCGACCTGCTTCTGTCCGTCCGCCCACTGTCGTAGCTGTCCGGGTAGCCTCACTGTTACTGCCATGGTGAATCGCCTCCTTTTTGACTGTTCTTCTTCTTACTGACCGCGGCAATGGATACACTCACGCTGCTTGTTCCTCGATCACAGCCTCAAAGGCCGACAAACTGGCACGTGGAAGGCGGATGGTCGAGAAGATCTCCCCGTCCAGGGCTTCAGGTGTCTTCAGGCCATTTCCCGTGATGCAAAGAACGGTGCGCTCGTCCTGCTGCAGTAAACCTTGCTCTCGCAGACGCCGCGCCACGGCAACCACCGTCCCGCCCGCTGTCTCGGTAAAAATGCCCTCTGTTTGAGCCAGAAGCCGGATTCCCTCGACGATCTCAGCGTCGCTAGCTGCCCCCGCTGTGCCGTTCGAGTCTCGAATGGCGCGCAGGGCGAAGTGACCGTCTGCCGGATCACCGATCGCCAGTGATTTCGCGATAGTATCAGGCACCACGGGAGATACGTCGTCGGAACCGGAGGCAAAGGCGCGAACGACCGGGGAACATCCTTCGGGCTGGGCGCCGATGAGTCGCGTGTCGGCAGACTGTAGCCAGCCCACCTTCACCAGCTCGTGCATGGCCTTGTTCATCTTGGTCAACAATGAGGCGCCGGCCATGGGTACCACCACCGCATCCGGCGGCTCCCAGCCGAGCTGCTCGACGATTTCGAACATGACCGTCTTGCTGCCCTCCGAGTAGAAGGGGCGCAGGTTTATATTGGCGAAAGCCCACCCATACTCCTCGGCTATTTGCGTGCAGAGACGGTTTACCGCATCATAATTGCCGTCGATCGTCACCAGGGTAGCGCCGTAGACTGCCGCGCTCAATAGCTTGTTCTGCTCCAGGTCGGACGGTACAAAAACGTAGCTCTTGAGTCCGGCGCGTGCCGCGAATCCGGCGACCGATCCTGCCAGGTTGCCGGTGGAAGCACAGGCAAAGGTGTCGTAGCCATACGCCAGAGCGGTGTTGACGGCTACCGACACATTGCGGTCTTTAAAGGAGAAGGTGGGATTGACCGAATCATTCTTGAGCCAGAGGTTACGCAGGCCAAGCCGAGCGCCGAGGCGTTCAGCGCGCAGTAAGGGCGTCCAGCCGGTGCCGAGATCGACAGGTTTTCGATCAACAGGAAGTAATGCTCCATAGCGCCATATACTGTCGGGGCCGGCCGCGACGTGTCCCCGTGTTACCTGTTTTCGGATGGCCGCATAGTCATAGTCGATCTCGAGCGGTCCGAAACACGCGTCGCAATAATAGCGGACTGCCAGCTCCGACTGCTTGCCGCAGACCCGGCATATCAGTCCTCGTGCATACATCCCTAACGCTCCTTTCCACCATAAAAAATGCCCCCTGAAAGATTCAGGGAGCAGGTGTCACCTTATCTCTCAGACTTGGTCTGCCGGATTTTCCACCTTTCCCCCGTGGGGTAGGTTGGCAGGCGTCATAGGGCCGTTCCCTCAGCCACTCTTGATAAAGAGTTCCGTATTCGGTTGTTGAGATATTGTATACAGCACTCCCACCGATTGCAAAAGCGCGCGCCTGCGCGGCCCGGCGGTGTGGTGGATGGAGCAGCTTTTCCGCACGTATCTAGCGGTGAGGAGGTTACCGTGCAGCTTTTTCTGATTCGACACGGCAAGGCTGAGCCCACCGCTGCCAGCGATCGGGCTCGCCGGCTGACCGGTGGCGGGCGCAAGTCCGTGGAGAGGGTAGCGCGTCGGCTCAAGCGCGCGGATATCCAGGTCGATCTTGTACTCTGCAGTACCCTGACCCGAGCGAGGCAAACCGCCGAGATTCTGAGTGAATCACTGTCGGCTCCGCTGGAGGAGGTCGATTGGCTCGGCCCGTCAGACGACGTATCCGGCGCCGAGCGTCTGGTCGCGCATCGTGGTGAGCAATCCATCATGTTGGTGGGGCATCTGCCGTTCATGCAGTACATGGCGTCGTATCTTTTGACGCGGGATCCCGCAGGCGTTTCCATCCACTTTTCCACCGGGGCCGCCGCCTGCTTTTCATCGGACGGCGGCTCATGGCAGCTTGACTGGCTCCTGACGCCCGACGTTTCTTGACGCGAGGGGACGGATCTGTGCGCCCGTTCACAGACAAGCCGCGATGCGTCCTGTAACGTGTGACCATACAGCCGATAGAGGCGACACGAATCAAGGAGAGAACGGTGTACAGCACGGGACTCGGAATCCACGATTGCAACCCGGTAGCCCGGGCTCGCAGCTATCAGCAAGATATGTTGCGCGAGGCCGCGCAGTACCGGCTCCAGGTCGAAGCATCTCGGGCCGCCTCCAAGGAGACGAATGAAAGCCCTGGACTGTTGGTCCGTGTGATGCAGCTATTGCGCGCGGAACGCTCTCGCCAGGTTGCGCCCTCGCACTGAGACGTCTTCCACGATACCGGGGTGCGGGGCAGTGAGCTCAGGGGGATGCTCGACTGCCCTGTGCCGTTCCGGACCCCTCAAAGGCTACGCACTAGCTCCACCATGCCCGGCAAAGGAACATATCCCAACCGCTCATTGATGGAGTACATCCGAGGGTTGTGCTTGTCGTTGCCGGTATACAGGTACCTGATACCGTTGCTGCGAGCCCACTGGATTGAGCGCCACTTGAGCAGACGCGCCACTCCCCGACCGCGGAAATCGCGTCTGACACCCATGCCTGCGTGCCAGCCCGCGTCTTCCCCCGCGCGTTGCACTTTGGTCACTCCAATGATCCTCCCCCCGAGCAGAGCTGCAAATGCCGAATCTGGTGAAACACCGGGCTGTTTCATGATCGAGTCCCGCCATACCTCGAAGGAAACGTCATAGGCTTCCGCTGCCGGCTCGTCCTGGGCAGTTTCCATATCGACGCGGTGCCACTCACGCAAAACGTCGATATCGTCCGGACCGAGCTGGGCCAGCGATTTGACCGTGACGCCCTGCTCTCGCAGCCGTTCCTCCAGTACGTCATAGCTCTCATCGCGAGCCGCCGACACCTCCAGGCGTGAGAGGCGGGACACATGATCCGTGGGCTCAAAGCCGCGCTTGCGGGCAAATCGCAAGCCGTCGGGCTGATTCTCCCGTACCTCGGTGAACAGGCGTTCAGCACCAAAGTCGCGAGCGGCATCCTCCAACCGGTTGTACAGCGCGCTGCCGATTCCCTGGCCGCGTTGCTCAGGTCGCACATTGATCGAGACGTCGGCCGACCCTGGACTCGCGACCCAGAACTTCTGTATGGCGCGTCCCACGGCGACGACCCGGCCGTCTCGTTCGGCAACAAGCCGGTACAGGGGGTTACCCTTCGGCATGCTTGCAACAAATCCGTGGTACTCCTCGACGGTGGTCCTGGACAGGTCGGGATTACAGACATACCAGATATGAACGATTGGCGCGCCGTCGCCCGGCCGCTCGCCGCGAATCGTCACGCTGGAAGAAAGCCTGGTCTCGGGTACCGGTTGTGTCACGTGCGTACCTCAGGCGACATTATACGGCTGCGGCTTGCTCCTCCATTCGGGTATCGAGCTTGATCCGACACTGGTTGCATAATGGATCGTCGGTCATCGAAAGCGAGGCTGTGGCCGTCAGGAGGATATGTGATTCGTTTCGCCAGGGCCGTCGGCGTTGGAGCGATGGCTGTCGTCTCTCTTCCAGGAATTGCCGGCGCGGCAGAAGGCTGGTCCGCCGCCAACACTGCTCCCAGCCGTCTTGACGTCCAGCTGAGTGATCTACAACGTGTCTATGGGGGCGGATACCGGTTTTTGATTGGCCGCTCCATACCCAACAGTCAGATCACGGCGACTTCGATCATCACCGGGATGAGCCTCGCGCGCGACGCGCTGCATGGACGCAAGGGCGGCTACATTGTGGAATATGTGCGAAAAAATGGAACCACCTTGAACAAGGGCAAGCTTTCCGTTCTACCCGGCCTCGGCTCGGTCGCCGGAGCCGTGAACGCCTATCGAAACCGCGTCGGCCCCACCCTCGTGGTGCGTGACGCGCTTCACTACCGCATCTCCAATCCGGCCGGCCTTTCGTATCGGATTACCGCATTGAATGGCGTGGGCGACGCCGCCGCGCTCCACCGCTATACCTCCATACAGCCGCACGGCATACCGACCGCCTACGACGCGATCGTCGTTTTTCGGCGTGGAAACTATACGGCCTCGCTCAATTTCAGCTCGTACAAGACGTTGAATTTGGGTCAGGCGATCCAGGTGGCCAGGATGGTCGATAACCGCATCAAGCAGGCGCGCTGATATGTCGCGGCTCGCTGTGGAGCGGCTCGTGGTTCGCACAGACGGGACTTCCGAGGCGCAGCTCACTGGATGGAAGCCGTATCGTCTCTACTGACCGGCGGTTCCGCGAGCGGGCGCCTGCCGGCGTGCATCCTGCGCTTTCTCACGTCGCATCAACAGGGCAAGGAGCGCGCCCCATAGTGGGGGGATGCTTTGTGGATTGGCTGCTGGATGAGAAGAGGACCGCGGTAGACGGCATCCAATCCACGTATCTCGCCTGGGACCGTCCCAATCCGGATGCCGTGGCGATGTCGGGACGGTT
>DASVZE010000225.1:0-5218 GCA_036391775.1 Chloroflexota bacterium
GTGCTGTAGCGCCGGATAGTCACGGCGAAGCCGGATCAATCCCTGAAAGAAGACCAGCAGATCGCGGTCCCACTCGCCGGGGTCCCATATCATATCGCGACGGGCTTCACTATCTCCTCCGAGACCGTCCCCGAAGCCGACGGAGTGCGAGAGCCCTACCTCGGTACCGTAGTAGAGGATCGGCGTGGCGCTGAGGGTAAAGAGGCACAGCGCTGCCAGCTTGAGACGCGCCGTGTCGCCTCCGGCCAGATAGAGAAACCGTTCCATGTCGTGATTGTCCAGAAACGAGACGCGTCCCGGCCCGCTCTCCATGTATGTCTCGTGTGCGTCCAGAAAGGAATCAAGCTCGCCCACGCCCCACGTCCCGGCAGCGAAGGTGGAGCGCAGGGCCCTGGCCAGCGGAAAGTCCAGGATGCCGTGCAAGCGTCCCCGGTATCGCCGCAGAGAGTCCGGGGTGTCGGTCGCTTCGCCGAAGGCGACCACATCGGCTTTGGCCTGCGTGATCGCCCGGTGAAATGCCACCCAGAAGTCCATGCTGGGGCCTATGACGTGATCCACCCGGAATCCGTCCACGCCGTACTCCTCTAGCCAGTGCACCGCGCTCCCGATAAGGTATTCCCGCGCCCCTTCGTCCTGCGTATTGAACGTCGGCAAATGGGTGGATACCCCCAGAAAAGACCGGTACTTGTCCGGCCACTCGTCGAACGTGAACCAGCTGTGGGTAGGGGATGTGCGATCCTGCTGCGCCGCCAGGAAAGCCGGGTGATGCCAGGAGGCATGACTCGGCACGAAGTCCAGAAGCACTCGCATCTCCCGCGCATGCGCCTCGTTCACCAGGGCAACCAACGCCTCGTTGCCTCCGAGCTCCGGATCGACGTGAAAGAAGTCGATCGTGTCGTAGCGGTGGTAGGTCTCCGACGGGTGGAGCGGGGAGAGCCAGAGGCAGGTTACGCCCAGCTCGGCGAGATAGGGCAGAGCCCGGCGCACCCCCTCGATGGTTCCTCCGTGCCGTTCACGCGGTCCGGAGGGGCCGGTGAATCGTCCGTCCTCTGTGCCGGGATGGAAGCGGTCAAGAAATATTTGGTAAATGACCGCATCCGCCATCCAGTGCGGTAATGGCGACCTCGCCGTTTCCACGCTGTAGGCGAAAACGGTGACCGCGTTGGGGTCTGCGAAGTGGAATCCCTGACCATCATGGGCCCACACCGTGGGTTCGGCGCCGTCGGGCTCTCCGGTTTGCCAGCCGCCGATGCGGTACCGCACAACGGTGTCCGCGGCTTGCCCCGGTATCTCCGCCCTCCAGCGGGTCAGGTATCCCACGCTCACCTGCCAATCGACCGTCTCTTCGGTCATCGGCAGTGACTGTGAGTCGAGCGTCGGAAGCGAGCCATCGGTGGTGTAGAAGATGGCCGCGCGGTGCAACGGCATACCCGTGCCGCTCGTTGCCCAGACCTCAACCGGTTTTTCGGGCTCGGGAGCCAGGGGCACGATCGTGTTGTCGTGCCTGAACTGGTGAGTCTGGCTGGTGAGTCGTAGCTGCTGCTGGGGAGTTGGGAGATCGCCGGGCGCGGTGGCAATCTGGCTGAAAGCCTCCTCCGATGACTGCGGAGGCGAGATCGCTGATTGGGCGTGTTCCATTTGTCCAGGACTCCTCCGTGGCGTTGCGGCCCCACGGTCAAATGTGTGCGTAACGGCAGAGTGGCGCTTTGGGCGAGGCGCGCTTTCCTTCTGGTGCAGGCTAACAAACCGTCCGGCTTATGGCGCCTCGAGGCTGCTCTCTTCGCCCACCGTCACCTCGGCGCGCCTCACGATCAGGGTCGCAGCCAAAAGATCGTGAAACGTTTGCCGCCGCCGGGTGAAGAGACCGATAAAATACCCGAATCCGAATGTCAGGACCGACACCAGGCTGGCCAGATAGCGCACGACTGCTCGCCTCAAGGTGATCGGATCGCCCACCTGGTCGGTAATGACCAGCCCGAAAAACATCATCCCGAGGGTGGCTTGCTTGCGTGAGCTCATCATGCCCACGACGTACAGACCGTTGATAGCTGCCGCTCCGGGTACGCCGACGAATCGAACCGCGACGACCAGTGGTGTCGCCATCAAGAGGAGATCGAAGATGAGAGCCAACAGGCGAGTCCACTCCAGCACTCCCGGCCTCCTTGCTCGCACGACGATAGCCGCCGGACTAGACGCGGCCGTAGACGCGCGCCAGGTTCCGCAGGCCGGAGACGCGCGCGTCGTCGAGCATGCCGGGCACAAAACGCCATGACCAGTTTCCCTCGGGTCTCCCCGGCGTATTCATGCGTGAATGACTCCCGGCGCGCAGCACGTCTTGCAGCGGCACAATCGCCAGGTCGGCGACCGAGGCAAAGGCCAGACGCATCAGGTCCCAGCTAATGTCCGAGCCGGTTGTTCCCAGATACGCCAGAACCTCACGCCGCATGTCATCGGACGCCGACATCCACCATCCCACGGTTGTGTCGTTGTCATGCGTTCCGGTGTAGACCACCGTGTTCCGTTCAAAGTTGTGAGGCAGCGCCGTGCTATAGATATCGCCGCTGAAGGCGAAATGCAGGACTTGCATGCCGGGGAGAGAAAAGGCGCGCCGCAGCGCGACCACATCGTCCGTTATCACCCCGAGATCTTCGGCAATGATGGGCAGCGTTCCCAGCGCATCCCGCACCGCGGTGAACAACGCCTCACCCGGCGCGGGCACCCACGCGCCGTGCTCCGCCGTGTCATTGCCGTAGGGGACGGTCCAGGCGGCGGCAAATCCCCGAAAATGGTCGAGCCGCACGATATCCACCATCCGGAGCAGCATGCGAAAGCGCTCCACCCACCATGCGTACCCGGTTTGAGCCATCACGTCCCAGCGATAGTGTGGGTTTCCCCAGAGTTGTCCGGTTGCCGAGAAGTAATCAGGGGGGACGCCGGCCACCACCAGAGGAAAGCCCTCTTGATCAAGCTGGAACAGATCCTGATGCGCCCAGACATCTACACTGTCGTGTGCCACGAAGATGGGAATGTCGCCCACAATCTTGATGCCGAGCTCTCCGGCTCGCGCCTTCAGTGACCTCCACTGCTGAAAGAAGACGAACTGCACGAACCGGTGAAACTCTATCTCGGTCCGCAACTGTTCTCTCGCCCTCTCCAGGGCGTCGGGCTGGTATTTCCGGAGGCCTTCCTCCCATCTGTCCCACTGCACGCCGCCGTGGGCGTCTTTGATCGCCATGAAAAGCGCGAAATCCTCCAGCCACGCGGCGTTTTCCTGCGCGAACGACGACACAGCGTCCTGGGGCGCATGGTCCGCGCGGAAACGCTCGAACGCTCGGCGCAAGACGGCCATCTTCGCCGGGACCAACCGCCCAAAGTCGACCTGACTCTCGGGAAGGGAGAGCAATGGTCCCAGATCCTCGGGCCCCAGCCAGCCCGCGTCGATCAGCGGTTCAAGTGCGATAAGAAAGGGATTGCCGGCAAAGGCCGACAGGGCGGAATAGGGAGAATCTCCATACCCGGTGGGACTGAGAGGGAGGATCTGCCAGATGGTCATGGACGCGGCATGCAGAGTGTCGAGGAACTGGTACGCGTTCTCCCCCAATGTTCCGATGCCGCCCGGACCGGGAAGCGATGTGGGATGAAGGAGTATGCCTGCTGCGCGGGGAAACGTCATAAACAGTCACTCCGGGTCTTCCGCCGCCAAACGGCACGTTGACCGATTGTAGGTGATGGCGTGCAGCGAGAGATTGTGGACCTGCACCTATGAGACGTGCTACGCTCCGCGACGGGTAGAACGTTTAGGCACAATAGTTGCTATGGCAGTGCTGCGGCACGGCTAATCCCGCGTGGGATCCCCGGCATAACGTCCCACGCCACTCGCGATTCCTGATCCGCGCGCCGGCTTCTATACCGGCATCTCGCTTTCGCTCGCTCAATTTTCAGTGAGGTGACATAGATGCAGATCAGCGCTGTCGAAGCTCCCGGAGAGATCTTCCAGACTCCACCCTGGGTGCAGGACGCAATCTTCTACCAGATCTTCCCGGATCGTTTTGCCAGCAGTGTGACCATCCCCAAGCCATCCAATCTTGAGCCATGGGACAGCCCTCCCACCTTGCAGGGATTCAAGGGGGGAGACCTGGCCGGCGTGACGGAGCACCTTGACTATCTGCAGGATCTGGGCGTCACTGCCATCTACTTCTGCCCTATCTTCCAATCCACCGCCAATCACCGCTACCACACCTACGATTACTTCAACGTCGACCCCATTCTGGGCGGCAATGAAGCGTTCTTTCGTTTGCTGGACGAGGCACACCGGCGATCGATGCGAGTTGTGCTGGACGGCGTCTTCAATCATGCCAGCCGGGGCTTCTTTCAGTTCAATCACATTCTGGAAAACGGCGGTAACTCGCCCTATATCGACTGGTTCACCGTCTACTCCTGGCCGCTCTATCCCTACGGACCGGCCGACAAGCCGGCCGGATATTGGGCCTGGTGGAACGAGCGAGCGCTGCCCAAGTTCAACACCAATACTCCGGCGGTCCGGGAGTTTCTCTGGAACGTGGCGACGTACTGGATCGAGCGCGGCGTGGACGGATGGCGCCTGGACGTTCCCAATGAGATCGACGATGACGAGTTCTGGCGTGAGTTCCGGCGCCGCGTGAAAGCAGTCAATCCGGATGCCTATATCGTGGGCGAGATCTGGGGCGATGCGCGCCGCTGGTTGGCCGGCGACCAGTTTGACGCTGTGATGAACTACATGTTTGCCGGCGCCTGCCTCGGATTCTTTCCGGCGACGCACGGCATTGACGAGAAGGCGCTGGAGGGTACGGGGCTCTACCCGGTGAAGACGCTCGACGCCGTGGGATTCAAGCACGCTATCGAGGATCTCCTTAACCTCTATCCCCGGGCAGCCACACTGGCGCAGCTCAACCTTCTCGACAGCCACGATACAGCCCGCTTTTTGACGGTGTGCCGCGGAGACGAGTCCGCGCTGCGCCTGGCCATCCTCTTCCAGATGACTTTTCCCGGAGCCCCCTGTACCTACTATGGCGATGAGATCGGGATGACCGGCGGTGAGACGCTGGAGGATGCTCGGCGCGGGTTTGAATGGGACGCATCGCGCTGGAATCACGGTCTGCGCGACCACCTCAAGTCCTGTATAGCACTGCGGCACGCGCACCCGGTCCTTCGCCGCGGCGGCTATGAGACGCTCTATGCG
>DASVZE010000226.1:0-2389 GCA_036391775.1 Chloroflexota bacterium
CCAAGGTTGTCGCGGCCCGCGCGCAAGAGCGGCGGGAGTGGGTGCATGATCCGGAGGGGTTCTTCGTCGTCCTCCTGGACCGTGGGGCCGGGGAAATCGTCTGCGAGCATTACACGAAGGATAGCGTGCATGACGAGACCATCCGTGGGCCGCGCGCTGCCGACGTGGCTAACACTGCTGTGCGACGCGGTCTACTGTCTCGTCTCGATCACGCTGCCTACCTGGGGCGCGAACTCGCCAAGGCCGAGGCCGCCCTTGCGCTCAGCCTGCCCTACACCCAAGACGAGCCGCTCCAAGCCACCACATGAACAGTGTCGCAGCAAAATGAGAATACATCCCAGATGAATGAAGCCGAGGTAGTTTAGTGCGTGGCGCTCGTAGCGGACGACCAATCGGCGAAAGTTCCTCAGCCAGGCGAAGAGCCGCTCTGTCCGCCACTGCCGTTGTCATCTCGATCACCGGAATGATTATGGCGCGCAATGCCCGCAGACGCATGACAAAACGCCTCGACGACTGGATGAACACCGGCCTCTAACCTACCGACAAACCACACAAACAAACGCCCCGACCGTCACTGGCCGGGGCATCCTTGTGGCGCACGGATAGCTTACAGGCAGTTTCGAAAGTCGATGCGGCCAGCGTCAGTCATCAACTCAAGCGGGCAGTGGAGACCGTCGGCCCTGATTGGCGTGACCTCTCCTCCTCGGCGCGCAGGCCCCTACCTTCAGGTAGGGGGATAACGCCACCTAGAACGGGTGTGCTACACTCCATTGGGACGGGCAGGCGCCCACGTCGTTTGGTGGGACCTGCGTCGCCTGAGCATCCCACTCATGGGGAGTGTCAATAGGAGAGGCAGCATGAAGATTCTGCTCACGTCCGCTGGCATCAAGAACGCAAGCATCCACACCGCGCTGGTCGACCTGCTGGGCAAACCGATTGCCGAGTCCAGCGCCCTCTTTATTCCCACCGGGTCGTACTCCCTGCCTGGTGGAGCTTTTGGGGCCTACCGGCTGATCCACGGAGTAGCCGCCAGTCCCTTGTGCGAATTGGGGTGGAAGTCGATAGGCGTGCTGGAGCTCACCGCTCTCCCCAGTATCAACGAAGAACTTTGGGTCCCTCTGGTCCAGGAGACTGACGCCCTGCTGGTGGGCGGCGGCGAGCCCCTCTATCTGTGCTACTGGATGCGGCAATCCGGACTGGCAGACCTCTTTCCTTCTCTGCGGCGCGAGATGGTCTATGTGGGAGTGAGCGGCGGGAGTATGGTGGTCGCCCCCACCTTCGGCGAGACCTACGACGGCCCTCCTCCGTTCACCGGCAGCGACAACGCGCTGGGACTGGTTGATTTTGCGTTGAGCGCGCACCTGGATAACGAGCAGATGCCGGAGTTTTCCCTGGCAAACACCGAACGATGGGCCGCAGGGGTACAGGCACAGGTACCGGTGCCGGTGTACGCGATTGACGATCAGACCGCCATCAAAGTCGTTGACGGCACCGTCGAAGTCGTCTCCGAGGGGCACTGGAAGCTGTTTACCCCCTAAGACGCTGGTGCGGCCCTGAGCCGTTCGTGCTCCATCTTGGTTGAACCGATCGTGCCTCGTGCACCGCCGCGTACACCGCCCTCGCGCGATTTACCCCAACGGGATCGGGCACGCCAGGGCAGTCGCTCGGCGCACACAAAGCAACACAAAGCAACACAAAGCAGCATGACAGCGAAAGCGAATCCGCTCCGGTAGACGCTGAACAGTCGCTCCCAGCGGATCAGGAGACGCCGGAAGTTGCCCAACCAGGCGACGCTGCGTTCCACGGTGAACCGTAGCCGATACTCGTCTTTGCGTGCGACCACCGGGCGTCCTCGCTTGGCCTTCCCGTTCTTGGGACGCCGCTTGGGGGGAATGCACATGCGGATACCCCGACCTCGCAGCACACGGCGAAACGCGCTACTATCATACCCGCGGTCCGCCACCAGCTTTTCGGGCCGCCGTTTGGAACGGCCACGCGGGCGAGCCACCCGGATGGTGTCCAACGTCTGCTCCGCCAGCCGCACCTCCGCACGGTTGGCGCCGTCGAGATGGAACCCCAACACCCGCGCGTTGCCGCGATCTTGGCCATGTGCTGGGTATCTCCGCTGTCGAAGTGATGAAAGCCGCCGGACTGGTCAAAGATTCCGATTGGGATCTGCCAACTGGCCAGTGGGACCAGGACGACGACACCGAGAAGGGAGCGTAGCAGACGATGGAGAAGATCAGCCGCAACATCTTCCTTGCCGGGTTCTTCGCAGGCGTGGCAATGACCATTGGCGTCATCTCGATTGCCACCGTCGTCATGAGCATCATGTCGCGCTAACAGCCCTGTAGCCCACGACAAGCATACAAACGCCCCGACCGTCACT
>DASVZE010000227.1:0-4072 GCA_036391775.1 Chloroflexota bacterium
AGACGCCAGAAATAGTCGTCCAGCTGATCTTTCGTCTTCCAGGCGGTGCCGTAGATGCGTTGTAGCATTGGATTCTTCTCGTCGCCCCGCCAATAAGCGCCCGAGACGTTCACGAGCTTCAAGCCCTCGGCCGGTACTTGCCCCGTTCGCTCCACGTGCGGACCGCGGCAGAGATCTTCGAATGTGCTCTGTCGATACGTGGTAATGGGCGAAATACCTTGTTCCTTTTGACCGACACTGCCATTGTCATCCCCTGCCAGCCCATCGATCAGCTCGAGCTTGAACGGCTGATCCATGAACAGCTTGCGTGCCTCCTGAGGCGTCACGGTTCTCCGGATGAACGGATGATCTTCGGCGATGATCTGGCGCATGCGCTCCTCGATCGACGCCAGATCGTCCGGGGTCAAGGAACGAGGAAGAAGGAAATCGTAGTAGAACCCACTGTCAATGGGCGGACCGATACCAAGTTTGGCGTTGGGGAATTGCTCCAGGACTGCTTGCGCCATGATGTGTGCTGCAGAATGACGAATGCGGTACAGCTCATCCTCTGAGGCGAGAGGTACCACTATTTCGGGGGCTGCCATGACCTGCTCCTCTCCATGAAGAAAATCCCCTTCCATCCACACGGGACGAAAGGGGACAATCGTGGTTCCACCCGACTTCAGAGGCTGGCCGCCTCTCTCATTGGTTGCCGGTAACGCCGGCCAACGCGACTCCTTCTGTCGGAGCCGGAGCCCGGGTGGTTTTCTGTCGAACGCTCAAACCGGACGGCTTTCAGTCGGTGACCGTCCTTCCCTGCTGGCCGCTCTTTCGGCGTACTCGCCCCGGGATTAGGTGTATGGTTTCTGTCATTTACTATACCGGTTTTGGCTATTGGTCCTGAAGCAGATCGAGCGACAAGCAAAAGCGGTTGACGCATCGGGACTGGTGTCGATGAAGATCAGGCAGCATCAGGAGAAGGCTCCGGGCGGAAGTGGGAAGAAAGAGCGCGCTGGTGTGGTGTTTACCATTCACATGCTCGGCACTGCGATCGGAGCCACCGGCGATACCACGTCCAGAGGAACAGCGCTCGCCGGTCTCGACCTCCGCCGCCCTCGGTGACAATCATTGATCGCCGGCTTGCGTGGCGTGAAGGTCAGCTGTCTGAGACAGCATAGAATGACATCGTCTACAGGCACGAAACGCGGAGGGGAGATGTGGGAGACAGAGACGCGGTGCTTGGGATAGATCTTGGCGGCACCGATATCAAAGCGGCGATTCTCGACCGCGCAGGGCAGACCCTCTGGCAAGAGCGCATTGCCACGGGCGCCAAAGAGGCCAGGGATCAGGTCATCCAGAGGCTCGAGGATCTTGTCGCTCTTGCCTTGCAACACTCTCCGGCACCAATCCGGTCGGCCGGGTTTGCCATACCGGGAGTCGTCGATATGCAAACTGGTCGCCTCGAGAAGCTCAGCAACTTTACACCTGAATGGGATGGCTATCTGCTGCGGGACGACCTGGAGCGCCGTACGGGTCTTCATATTTCGGTTCTTAACGACGTGCGGGCAGCTACCGTCGCGGAGAAGACCTGGGGAGCAGGCCGCGGTTTCCAGGACTTTATCTGCATCGCCATCGGAACCGGTATTGGAGGCGGCCTGGTACTTAACGGTTCCCTCTACCAGGGCAGCCGTGGCGCGGCAGGTGAGCTGGGGCATCAAACCGTAGTGCCGGACGGACCACTCTGTGGCTGCGGAAACCGCGGCTGCATCGAGGCGTTCGCGAGCGGCCCCGCGCTCACCCGAGCGGCGCGCGCGGCGATCGAAGCGGGCGACATGAAGCTCGTGGAACTGAGCGGCAGCAGCAATCCCACACCATACGCCATCTCGCAGGCAGCTGTGCAGGGCAGTGAGACCGCGCGCAGCATCTTCGAGCACGCCGGGACTCTGGTGGGACGCGTGCTCGCAAACCTGGTCTGCGTCCTCAACCCCGAGGCGATCGTGGTTGGCGGGGGTGTCTCGGAGGCGGGGGATCTTTTGTTGCAGCCAATTCGCGAGGAAATCGCTCGCCGGACCGTCGTCTTTAGTCCTGAGAGGGGCGGTGTCCAGGTGCTCCACAGTCCACTCGGGGGGCGGGCAGGCGCCATAGGAGCCGCTGCGTGGGCTCTCCATCACGCCCCAATCGCAAATCGCGGATGAAGTCAGTCCGACACATTGAGGAGGGAACATAGTCATGCCCCATGAGGTTCGCGCCGTCGTCGCCCTGGCCGAGAAAGCACCAGTCTCTGTCGAGACCATCCTGGTCCCGGATCCGGGTCCGGGCGAGGCGCTGGTTCGCGTGAAGGCATGTGGCGTCTGTCACACCGATCTCCACTACCGTGAGGGCGGAATCAGCAATGACTTCCCGTTTCTCCTGGGTCATGAGGCTGCCGGCACGGTGGAGGCGGTGGGAGAGAGCGTCACCAACGTTGCTCCCGGTGACTATGTCGTCCTCGCCTGGCGCGACCCCTGTGGCCAGTGTCGCTCTTGCCGGCGAGGCCGGCCCTGGTACTGCTTCAACAGTCTGAATGCCCAGCAGCCCATGACCCTTGCCGACGGTACACCGCTCAGCAATGCGCTGGGCATCGGGGCGTTTACCGAGCTGACTCTGGTGGCGGCAGGACAGGCAGTCAAGATAGATTCGCGCGCCCGTCCGGAGGCGGCTGGGCTCATTGGCTGCGGCATCATGGCCGGGTTCGGTGCGGCGGTCAATACCGGCGGAGTCTCTCGTGGTGACACAGTAGCCGTCATCGGCTGCGGTGGCGTGGGCGATGCCGCAATTGCCGCCTCGGCCATTGCCGGAGCACGAACGATCATTGCGGTAGATGTCGATCCGCGCAAGCTGGAGTGGGCCAGAGGGTTCGGCGCGACGCATGCAATTAACTCACGCGAGCAGGATCCAGTGGAAGGTATCCGGGAGCTGACCGACGGGTTCGGCGCCGATGTCGTGATCGAGGCTGTGGGGCGGCCCGACACATATCGCCAGGCATTCTTTGCCCGAGATCTGGCCGGGATACTGGTCCAGGTCGGGGTGCCCACGCCTGAGATGACGATTGAGCTGCCCATGATCGAGCTCTTTGGCCGTGGCGGCGCGCTCAAATCGTCCTGGTACGGCGACTGTCTCCCCTCGCGCGACTTCCCCATCCTGATTGACCTCTACCTGCAGGGCAAGCTCAATCTCGACGGGTTCGTCTCAGAGACCATCGGCATCGATCAGGTAGAAGAAGCGTTCCATAAGATGGAGCGAGGAGAAGTTCTGCGGTCCGTCGTGGTGCTGTAGATGGAGACCGACGTAGACGGTGCGAACGGAGCACGCGGGTCCATAATGGGATAGCGCGTTCTCACAGCGGGCCAGGACCATGACAACAGAGACAATCAAACCGCAGTTTGCGGCGGAAACGAGCGCACAAGGCACCTTCGTTCGCGGGGCCTACACCGTCTGCGACCGCTTTTCGGCGGATGGATCGTCAGGATTCCCAGCAGAGGCGGGACGCTATCATCTCTATGTCTCTCTGGCATGCCCGTGGGCGCACCGCTCCGTCATCGTCCGCCGCTTGCTCGGCCTGGAGAGTACGATTTCTCTGTCGGTTGTAGATCCCGTCCGGGATGAGCGTGGATGGGCGTTTCGTGACGGTCCTGGCTATAGTAAAGATCCTGTCAATGGATTCTCGTTTCTTTCGGAGGCCTATCTGGCTACCGACCCTGACTACGAGGGCCGCTACACCGTTCCCTGCATCTGGGACCGCAAGACGGGGCGCCTGGTAACCAACAACTTTCCCGATATCACGATCGACTTTGAGACCCAGTTCACCGCCTTTCAGCGTCCTGATGCACCGGATCTTTATCCCGAACAGCTGCGGGTTGAAATCGACCGGATCAACGATCTGGTGTATGAAGACGTGAACAACGGGGTCTACAAGTGCGGCTTCGCCACTACCCAGGGGGCGTATGAGGAAGCGTTTGACCCGCTCTTTGCCCGGCTCGACTGGCTGGAAGACCGGCTGTCAACGCGCCGCTTCCTGCTGGGAGACCGGATCACTGAAAGCGACATCCGTCTC
>DASVZE010000228.1:0-3980 GCA_036391775.1 Chloroflexota bacterium
ATGAAAAACACGTACATTCCGCTAAGTATCGCGTTCCTCGATTCCAGCGGTAAAATTCTCGAAATGGACGATATGGCCCCTCTGAGCGAGACACTTCACACCCCATCCGTCTCATATACATACGCTATAGAAGTGAATCAAGGCTTCTTCAAAAGCAACGGAATACAGATGGGTGACATGGTGCAGCTGCATCTCCATTAGTCGCTTTTTGCCTGACCCGTGCTAAAGTTAATGGTTAAAAACGTACAAATCCGGAGGACAGCCGCTCGTGGCACAATGTGATTTCTGCGGCAAGCACAAGATGTTTGGCCGCACCATCCAGTATCATCACGGAGGCAAGTGGGAGCGCCGAGCACCCAAGAAGAATCGCGAGTTCAATCCGAACGTTCAGAAGACGCGATTGATGGTTAACGGCGTTCTCAAGTCGGTGCACGTATGTACCCGCTGCCTTCGCACCATGCAGAAGGTTTAACGTTCACAACCTGCGGTCACAACCGCGAGCAGCGCTTTAGCGAGCGCTGCTCGTTTTTGTTGTGTCGCGAGAAACCTGCTCTCGAAGCTGGCCACATGCCGCGCTTATGTCAAGTCCTTTTGAGTAACGCACCGTGGCATTGACTCCGCCCCTCTGCACTTCCTGGGCGAATCGTTCGGCGTCGGGTCCCTCGGACCGGACGAACCGTCCCTCGCGAAACGGGTTCCATGGTATCAGGTTTACATGCGCCATGCCGCCGAGAGGTCGGAGGAGCGCTGCAAGCTCTCTTGCAAGATTCGGCGTGTCATTCACTCCGCGGAGCAAGACATACTCAAAGCTAACGCGGCGTCGTGTGCTCGATGAATACTCCCGAGCGGCAGCGAGGATTGCGTGAATTGGGAAGTGTTCGTTATACGGGACGAGTGAGCGTCGAAGCTGCTCATTTGGCGCATGAAGAGATACGGCCAAGTTCACCTGTCCGGCCCATTCCCCAAATCTCTGTATCTGAGGCACTATGCCAACCGTCGACACGGTGATTCGCCGGGAGCCCAGATTGAAACCGGACGGATCGGTGAGTGTCCCAATCGACTGCCGGACGGCCCGAACGTTGAGAAGCGGCTCGCCCATACCCATATACACCACATTCGTGACTCTATCGCCTCTCTCCCGCAACCAATGGGCGAAGTAAAAGACTTGATCGGCAATCTCCTCGGCCGTGAGATTACGGGCAAGTCCGTTGAGTCCTGTGGCGCAGAAGCTGCAGCCGGCTGGACATCCTACTTGAGATGACACACACACCGTGTTGCGCTGCGAGTCGTCGGTACCCTTTCGAATGAGGACGGTTTCCACTGTGAGCCCGTCCTGCAGTCCAAACAATACCTTCTGTGCTCCATCCTTTGAGGCGAGATGGAGTCGAACATGAAGTGATCTCAGAGCATGTGTCATCTGGATCTGGCTGCGCAGCGCGGCCGGCAGCTCAGTTATTTCATCGAACTCTTGTGCCGCGCGCTTGAAGATTGCTTCATGCAGCTGCCGTGCACGGAAACGGGGCAGCCTCTCTGTCGCGGCCCAGGATTCGAGTGCAGCCAGACTGTAGCTGCTTAAGGATCGCTCTTCGTGCGGCATCGTTCCCCATGAGACATGCGACAGTATTAGACATTCGCTTTCGATCCTATCATTCCCAACTGGAGGTCATATGGTTGTCGATGCTCACGTAAATGTCGATAGCCAGCGTTTCCCGGTGGAACGCGCGCTTTCTGTACTCCGCGCAGCCCGAATCGAGCATGCGGTCATATTCGCAGACCCTCGCGCCGCGGACAAGGATGAGACCAATCGCTATGTGCTCCAGGTAGCTCGGGAGCACGACCTTTTCCCCTTTTACTATCTGGGAGGCAATCCATTTACGGACACACGTCCCGACAATCTTGAGCTACCTGACGATATCGAACGATATGCCGGATTTCGATGGCATCGATGGGTCGCTGAGGGCGTGGATCGCGAAGGAAGCCTTGACGAGGACGAGCTGACATGGGCGGTGAGTCTCATGGAGTCGCCCGAGTTTGAAGCGATGGCCTCGGCTGCCTCACTCTATTCAATGCCGGTGATGTTCGAAGAGAGTTTTGCGGTTACGCTCGAGTTTGTGCTTCGGTACCCGGCACTCGACGTCATCGTGCCGCACCTCGGTGCCCGCAATGGCGGACAAACGAACATCCTTCGAGCTCTCTGGGACCAGCCTTCTGTCTACCTTGAAACTAGCCTCAGTCAGGTCGACGAAACGGTTCTAGCACGCATCGGGACCGAGAGAATTCTATTTGGATCGTGTTACCCCTATGGAGACCCTGAGATCGAGATACAGAAGATTGATACCCTGCCGATCGCGGAAGAGGCGAAGGAGGGCATGTATTCAGACAACATCTTGCACCTATTGTCTGCCTATCTGGAGCGAAACCAGGAGGCTAATCTCTCCGAATAGGACTCAAGACGGTCAGCGTGCTGAATTTGGGTACGATGAGTATCAAACCGTTCGCGCACCGGCCGAGAGGAGATTCATGAAGCCCGCACTCAATCTAGTCCACCTGTATCCGGGACTGCTCAATCTTTATGGCGACCGGGGAAATATCACCACCTTGAAACAGCGTTGCAGCTGGCGCGGTATTTCTTTAAACGTGCATGAAATCGGGCTTGATAGCGCGCTACCGGACGCGAATATTGACCTGCTCTTCATGGGCGGCGATCAAGACCGAGAACAACAGACCGTGGTAGATGATCTGAGGCAACATCACTCCGATCGCATACGGGACCTCGTTGGCGCCGATGTCCCTTTCCTTGCGGTTTGTGGCAGTTATCAACTACTTCAGCGATATTATCGTCCGGCCGAAGGACCGGATCTCATTGGGCTTGGCATCTTCGACGCGTATACCGTTCACCCTGGCCACGACGTACCGCGCTGCGTCGGCAATATCACGGTCGGCTGGGAGCGAGGCACCATCGTCGGCTTCGAGAACCACGGTGGCAGGACATTTCTTGAAGGGGAGACAAAGCCACTGGGAAGAGTTCTCAGCGGTTTCGGCAATAACGGACGTGACGGGACCGAGGGAGGTCGAGTCCGAAACGTGTTCGGTACGTATGTACATGGATCTCTCTTGCCCAAGAATCCCGACTTCGCCGACCTCCTCCTCGAACTTGCACTATCCCGCAGGTATCCCGGGTTTCAGCTAGAACCGCTTGATGACGAGTTGGAGCGCCGCGCTCATGAGGCCGCGCTTCGTCGAGCAACAGTGCCGGCGTGAGTGCAATGGCCATATGGCGGGCTTGGCTGATGGCTGTGAGCATGCAAGACCCCGAACTCCGTTTCGGGCCACCCTATGTCAAATTGCGAGCAGCGCAGCGGAGCGCCTCAAGAGATGGCATCGGTGATTTGTGTTTCGACCCCAGAGACCACTGATGGTTCGGGTCGTACTCCAGCGAGTCAGCGAGGCATCCGTTAACGTCGACGACCGCGTAGTGGGTTACATATCTCGAGGTTATTTGCTTCTCGTTGGCATCTCACACTCGGACACAGAGGTCCTCGTCGCTCGTGTGGCCGACAAAGTATCCGCATTGCGATTATTTTCAGATTCTGAGGGGAAGATGAACCTTTCGCTGGCCGACGTTGGAGGCTCGGCACTTGTGGTTTCTCAGTTCACGCTCTATGGCGACGTTAGGCGAGGGCGCCGGCCGAGTTTCACGGCGGCGGCAGACCCCGAGATTGCCCGCCACCTCTACCATAGCTTTGCCGACCGGTTGGCAGAGCGGGGACATCCTGTCGCATATGGAGAGTTTGGTGCGCACATGGTTGTACGAATTGTCAATGATGGACCGGTCACGATGATTCTCGACAGCGAGACACTGTAGCGCCGGATCGGCTCCTCGGGACAGGCGCCCCTGCGCATCGTCTTTGGAAGAGGATGGACCTAGGTGCCCCTCTTCGCCGAGACCCAGGGTAAAGTCGTCGTGCACGTCGCGAATA
>DASVZE010000229.1:0-2548 GCA_036391775.1 Chloroflexota bacterium
CGTCGGAATGTTGTTGTCGTTTAGAACCTGCTGAATATCGAGCACTTCACCGATATTGGCCTGATATTTAGTGCCGGAGTTGTCATCGAGGGTGACGGTGCTGCCATCTTGTGTCACAGTTACGGGATGGCCGGACGTCACGTCTTGCTGGAGCTTTGCGATAAAGCTACCGGGACCGGTCATGGTGACCGATTTGGTCGTCGAGCTCTGTCCGCGAAAAACCTGAAACGCTATGGCGAGCACGAAGACCATAACGATGAGCCAGATAAAACTGTTTCTAAACCAGCGCGTGTCCATGAAAAGAAGAAACTCCACGCCGAGTATCGGCCGGCGCGCCACTAGATTGCAGGGTCAATTTGCCCGAGGAATTCTATCACGGCGCTTTCCGGCTCTGGGTCAAGCTCGAAGTGGATGACGGTACGAGTGTCAGAGCGGACGGAGACCCGGCGATCGAGGGCAAGCCCGGCAATCCAGATGGGGAAATCCGCGGCCACCACGGGAAAAAGTCCCCTGATCGCACGAGGGACTCGGCCATCGACGAATAGGTCCTGAAGTTTCTTCGATCCGGTCATTCCAAGTGGCTGAATGCGGTCGCCGTGGCGCCATGGGCGTACGTGGAGCGGTCTGTTAGGCAGCGAGCCCGCATCGCAGAGGGCATGGAGTGGCCCGCACACCGCAAGTAGCCGGCCGAGTGCCTGGGGATCTGGCTCATCGATACGCTCCGCCGATATGATGCCGCCTGTATATTGACACATTCCCGGAACGGGAAGAGAAGCCTCGACCGGAACCGGTTGCCGTTCCGGATTGGAGCTTAAACGGCACAAACCGTGTCTCACCTGCATATGAAGACCTGAGGGCAGGTATCCCGGCATTGCTCCCGAATCGACGTGACCATAGAGCCACTCGGACGCTTTCTCGATATGTTGACGGCTGATTTCGGAGTCCGGACCGGCGCTCATCTCGAGCACCTGCCGGATGATGTGATTGCGAAGAGAGGGATGAAGTGCCCGCCAGGCAGCGGCATCGAACCCAACCGATCCCGTTTCGGCTCTCAGTCGCAGCGCCGACTCGACAGACCGCAGGCTCGCTTGAATGAGATCGTGGTCGGTGCGAATAGTCGATGCCGCGTGAGCGAGTACCGACGTGGTCGCAGGCTGCACGGAATGCAGAGCGGGCATGACGTCGTGCCGGATGATGTTCCGCTTGAACCGTCGATCGTCGTTTGTGCTGTCGCGGCAAAACGCCAATCCGTTTCGATCCAAGAAGTGCAGGACCTGCTCTCTTGTGACACGCAGCATCGGCCGCACCACTGACCCATGACGTTCCGCCATTCCGCTCAAACCACGCAAGCCGGATCCTCGCAACAAATGGAGTAGCACAGTCTCGGCTTGGTCGTCCATGGTGTGACCTGTGACAATCGCGTCGCCCGGCCAGACCCTCAAAGCCTCATCCAACGCGTGGTAGCGAAGTTCCCTGGCCGCGGTTTCGATAGATAGATGTCGATGAGTCGCGAAACCCGCGGTATCGACGTCGACGACCCGGCCAGGCAGATCGAGCGACGAAGCCAGATCCAGAACGAAGTCCGCATCGCGCAGCGCTTCCTGTCCGCGCAGATGGTGGTTGACGTGGAGCACCTGAATTGACCAGCACGCAGCCTGCTGCTGATTGATCAGGTGCAGGCCGTACAACAACGCAACTGAATCCGCACCGCCGGAGACCGCAGCCAGAATCCGAGATCCGTGCGGCAGTAGCTGCGTTTGCATCGCTTGCAAGAAGTAGTCAACGTGCTTCATGTTCTGTACCTGGTCAATGTCGCCTGATCGCGTCCCGTAAATCTCGTACATTCTGGTTGGGAGAATGTGTTTCATGCCGAAAGTCTTGTATCAGTGTGTTGTGGGACATGAGATACGTGCGGATGAGCTGGATCAGGCGACCGAGCTGACAATCCTGGACAATGGAGCCTCGATTCGCATTTGTCGCCGCCACGGAGCGCCGATTTCGGTTGATCACTGTGACGGAACGCTCGAGGGCGCCTGTGATGCCAAAACGGGTGAACCGTTGCCTCAGGCGCCCGGTGCGTGAGGCAACGGCCCGGACTCTGTAAACGAGGATCCAGTCCAGGTATAGGTATCGGTCACTGCCGGCAAGCTCGGGCAACAGAGCGGATCCTGGGGTGCATAACTCACCGCACGCACAGAAAATCCGCTGGACGTGCGCGCGATGCTCAAAACGCCCGTATACTCGCGATGCCATACGTGCTGATTGTGTCTGACTAGGAAAACGTCGACTGCCTGACAATGTCCATCTGCGCTACCCGTACAGGTGCTATGCACAACGAAAGCAGTACCGGATACAGGGAGCAGGATCTTTATCGTCGAGTCTGAGGTGTAGCCTTTACGACGAAGATACGCGGCATAGCTTCCGGCTGTCTCGGTGGATGTCGGTTGTGGCTGCTGCGTGGGGTGGGGGGCACCGGAACGGCTCGACCCACAACCCGCGATCAAAGCAAGCGATGCGGTCAAAGGAGCGAGAGGCAGTGCGCGAAGCC
>DASVZE010000230.1:0-4652 GCA_036391775.1 Chloroflexota bacterium
CGTACCGAAGTAGTGATCGAAGGAGCGGTTCTCCTGCATGATTATGATCACATGCTTGATCTTGTGAATTGCGGTTGACTGGGACGGCGTGCTTCCCCCGCAACCGGCAAGGGTGGTGATCAAGAAGAGCAAAATAATCCCGAGCAGGAGCCTTGGTCCCTTCACTCCCCAACCCCCTCTTGCTCGTTCGGGTGAGGGAGACTCAGTCCCAGGCACAGTTATCCCCTCTCCTTGAGTCGGAGAGGGGTTGGGGATGAGAGCTTTCCGGGGAGTGAGGGATCCTAAATCCGGCACGCGGCCATGTTGCGTTTTGCCAGATACTGTTGGTGGTATTCTTCGGCCGGATAGAAAGCTGAAGCCGGTGTGATCTCTGTTACGATCTTTCGCTTGAGGATGCCGCTTGGCTGTCTCGCCTCTTTGGATCTGCGAGCAATGTCCTCCTGCTCCGGTGTGTGGAAGAAGATGGCGGATCGATACTGTGTTCCGATATCCGGGCCCTGCCGGTTGGGCGTGGTCGGATCGTGACTTTGCCAGAACACGTCAAGAAGCTGGTCGTACGATACTTCGGCCGGATCGTACGTTACCTGGACCACCTCGGCGTGTCCCGTCCGTCCGGTGCAGACGTCACGGTAGCTAGGGTTCTGGGTCGTCCCGCCCGAGTAGCCGACGACGGTCTCCTTCACACCGGGAACGTGCCGGAACGTCTCCTCCACGCCCCAGAAGCAGCCGGCTCCAAAGGTCGCCTTCTCGAGATGCGGTGTCTGTCCGTTATTCATTGTCTGTTGTGTGCCTTTCCTCAAGTGTCAGGGTTGTCTGCCCTCTATCATGACATTCCGGCCTTACAGAGCCATTGCAAAACATACAAACTCCTTACAGTGGCCGGAGCGCGTGTAATCGATTGACCATCTGGAGACCGCTTTCCTGGTAGCGGTTACCGGCCGCCACGCCGCTCGGCACAACGTCGTCAGGTCGCTGCAGGTCATCCCGGGTGACGTGTATAGTGACTGCTCCGAGAGTGTCCTCGTTCTGAAACGTGTAGCCCCTGGTTGCCAGGGGAGCGCTGAGACAATGCCATAGAGTGAGCCCCCACCTTACGGGTTTGGTTCGTACCGCTGCGTGATCCGGGCCCTGATCGACGAATCAGACGAAGATCGGGCTCAGATCGAGCTTTTCCAGGTTCTCAGTGAGCGGAGCGACTGACTCGGCCGGCGCGAAGCTGCCGACGGCATCAAGGACTTTGGGCAGCAGGTGAATATCGCTCGCAGTGTTCAGAAAGACATCCGAACGGGACAGAACCCAGTGAACCGCGCTATCGATCTCCGCCTGGTCTTGCAAGGGTTCGTACCAGGTGGTCGTGGTATGCTCGCGTCCCATCCAGGGAGCACGGGCGATCGACTTGATGGTTTGCACTGCCACGTTTCGCTCTTTACAAAGTGCCAGCAGCGCCTCGAAGTTGGTCGCATAGTAGGGGTTCTGCATGACCACGTAGTTGTATGGTAGGAGCACAGAGTCGAAGTCGAACCGCTCCAGGCTGCGCCGGTGGGTGGCGGCGATCTGTGTGCCGTGCCCCGTCACGCCGATGAAGCGGATTAATCCCTGCTCACGCGCCTCGAGTGCTGCTTCGATTGCTCCACCGGGACTCAGCGCCTGGTCCCACTCGATGGGATCGACCAGATTGTGGAACTGAAGAAGATCGACAGAATCGACACGCAGGCGGTCCAGTGAGCGGTGCAGCTCCTCCCGCGCGCCGTCACGGTCTCGCCGGCCGGTTTTGGTCGCGAGAAAGAAGTCCCCGCGATGACGGGCCATCCAGGGGCCTACGCGTTCCTCCGCATGCCCATAACTTGCGGCTACATCTATGTGATTAATGCCGTATGTCAGAAGCACTTCCAGCGTGCGGTCGGCATCGTCCTGAGAGACATTGGAGAGTGCGGCCGCGCCGAAGATAGCGCGTGTACTCGTGTGCCCGGTGCGCCCGAACGGTTGGGTGGGAATCATGCCTGTCTCCTTATCTCTTGGAACTTTCCCATCTAAATCTCAATATGCTCTTAACAAATCTCTACCATACTGGACCGTACTTTTGACTGGCCGTGCGCTGGTGCCGGCTTTCGAGCGTCCAATCGATCGACTCGCAGATACGATTCCAGGGACTGTCGTCTCGGGTGAGGTCTCCATGTCCAGTGGCTCCATCCCCGTTGCCCACGAGTCCGCGACCGCTCACTCGACTGTTGTTGTAGCGCCCTGGCACCGCATTGCGCTGGGAGCAATTCTGGTGCTGGCCGCCGCACTGAACTTGATACGGTTGGGAAGTGTCGGCCTGAGCAATACATACTACGCGGCTGCCGTCAAAAGTATGCTGCAAGGCTGGCACAATTTCTTCTTTGTTTCGTTTGATCCGGGCGGTTTTGTCACGATTGACAAGCCTCCCGTCGCTTTCTGGCTCCAGACGGCGAGCGCCAGGATTTTTGGATTCGGCGGAATCAGCTTGATTCTGCCCGAGGCGGTCGCCGGCATTGTCTCGGTTGCCCTGCTCTATCTATTGGTGGCTCGCAGTTTCGGGCGTCCCGCGGGATTGATCGCGGCGCTGGCCCTGGCCATCACGCCGGTCGAGGTCGTGGTAAACCGCAGCAACCTGATCGAGAGCATTCTGGTTCTGGCCCTTCTGCTTGCGGTCTGGGCGGTCATGCGAGCCGGCGAGACGGGCAAGCTGGGGTGGCTCCTTCTTGGATTTGCCGCCGTGGGGCTGGGCTTCAATATCAAGATGCTGGAAGCGTATCTCGTGGCGCCGGCTCTTGTGCTGGCATACCTGCTGGGTGCTCCGGTTCGTTGGTGGACGCGCATCTGGCACCTTCTCCTGGCGGGAGCGGTTCTGCTGGTGGTCTCGCTGGTCTGGGTAACAGTGGTCGATCTCACACCCGCCGGCCAGCGGCCATACGTTGCTTCCAGCGGTAATAACTCGGAGCTCAGTCTGGCACTGGGATACAACGGACTGGCACGTCTAACCGGCAATACCTTTTCTTTCCTGAACGGGGGAGCATCGCTTTCCAACACACTCTCCGATCTCTCTCCAACCAACCTTGGATTCACCCGTGCTGAGTCTGGAAACCCCGGTATTCAGCGGTTGTTCAATGCCGAGCTGGGCAGTCAGACCGGATGGCTTCTCATACTGGCAGTTATCGGCTTCATTGTCGCTGCCTGGCAGACCCGGGTCCGTCTTCCACTTAACCGGCAGCAAAAGGCGATCGTGCTGTGGGGTGCCTGGCTGGCAACGGGTGGAGCGTTTTTCAGCATCGCCGGCTTTTTCCATGCCTATTACCTGGCGACGATCGCGCCGCCGATAGCTGCCCTGGTGGGTATCGGTGCTACGACCCTGTGGCGAGATTATCAGCGCCCGGGATGGAGGGGATGGGCGCTTCCGCCGGCTCTGATCATTGCCGCCCTTGTTCAGGCCCATATCCTGAGCTACTTCCCGGCCTGGAACGGCTGGCTCACGCCGCTGGTGGTTGGTAGCTCCATCGTGCTCGCCGTCCTCTTGACCGCGGTACGACTGATGCGCACCGGGTCGCGCCCCATGAGCTGGATTACGGCCGGACTCGCTCTGCTGGCCCTCCTTCTAACACCCTTCATATGGAGTGAATACACCGTGGCCCATGCCGCTTCGGGTTTGACGCCAAGCGCCGGACCGGCCGGAAATGGCGGATTTGGCGGCCCTGGTGGGGTGCGTTCCTCGGGACCACGCGGCGGTTTCTTTACAGGTGCACCCGGTGGAGTTCGGCGCTTTGAGCCGTCCAGGCGGCTGCGTGAATTTTTTGCCGGCCGGGGATTTGGAGGTCCCGGGCGGGACCAGTCAACGGCGAATCCCAATCTCGTCCGCTTTCTAGAGGCGCATCAGGGCCGCGCCAAATTCCTGGTGGCGACGCTCAGCGCTAACGAAGCCGAGCCCTTTATCCTGTCCACCGGGCGGCCGGTGATGGACCTGGGCGGCTTTTTGGGTGGCGATCATATCCTGAGCGTTAGACAGCTAGCCGCTGATGTATCCCGGGGAACAGTGCGCTACTTCCTGATAGGTGGCCGAGGGTTTGCCGTGCTGGGTGGCTTTTCAGCCAGGCCCCCGCAGAACATCACGGATGGGGGCCGCCTGATTCCGGCTCCGCGTCGTGCTCCTGGCGTCGGCTATCCCCGCGTTTTCAATGGTGGCCCTGGAGGCGCTCTTGGCGGCCGGGGAAACAGCGATCTCACCGATTGGGTCACGAGCCACTGCACAACTGTACCCGCGAGCGCGTACGGATCTGCCTCTACCGCGCCTTCCCGTGGCTCTGACTTCCAGGGAGCCCAACCGCTATACGACTGCGGGCGGCAAAAGTAGAGACCGGCCGTCTGGGGTATACCTGCCGGCCGGTCTCGAGGAGCAGAGGGCAGAGTTTATTTGGTGACGACGATCGTCGCCTTCATGAAGGGATGGATCGAGCAGATGTAGTGGTAAGTACCTGCTTTGCTGAAGGTATAGCTCACGGTACCTTTGGGCTGGAATGTCTTGGAGTGGAAGCTCCAGCCGTTCTTACCGGTCACCGTATGAGGCGCATCGGTTTTGTTGGTCCAGGTGACTTTGGTGCCCACCTTGACCGACACATTCTTGGGAGCGAACTGGTACA
>DASVZE010000231.1:0-2967 GCA_036391775.1 Chloroflexota bacterium
CAGTCAAAGCTCCCATGCCAGTCGTGTCACCCTAACGAAAAGGCCGACTGGCTTCTCGGCCGGCATGCGAATACCCAGTCGGATGTCGCCGGTGAGCTGGCCGCGAACTGGCAAGGCCAGACGCCCGACTCTGTGATCTTCGGCTCGGCAGCCGAAGACTGCATCGCGTGCCATGGACCAGCCGCCATCGCAGTCGGTACCGGCATGACCGAGGTCCAGACCATGCGGCATTTTTTTACCACGACCAACGGGCTCTATACCGACTCGACAAAGGCTGCCGACACAGCCAACTGGCCCCACGTGGCATGCGTTTCCTGTCATAACGTGCCATCCACCCATCCCGCCTCGATGCCGGCCTTCGGCCTCTTCAACTCGCAGACCGGCAAGTATGATTCAGTGGCGACGGAACCGCTGCTGTGCGGACAGTGCCACGGAAGCCTCCATTTCGCCGATACCGACCATAGGATCTACGATGCCTGGGCAGTGAGCCGCCACGGTTCCCAGGGGCAGCGGGATGTCGCAGGAGAGCTTGCGGCGAACTGGGCCGGACAATCCCCTGACTCCGTCATCAACGGGTCCTCCGCCGAGAATTGCATCGCCTGCCATGCCCCGACTACGGTCCCGCAGAAGGGGTCCACGACGGAAGTCGACGCACTGAAACGGTTCTTTACGACCGCGGGGGGACTGTTCACCGCTTCGACCGCCGTTGCAGACACTGTCCATTGGCCCGATGTGTCGTGCGCGACTTGCCACAACCCCCATAACCCGGGTGCGCTCTCGTTCTATAACACGACGAAGAAGAAGTACGAGCCCATGGCATCGTCCGATTCACTCTGCGGCCAGTGCCACGGGAGCCTCCGCTTCCCCGACACCGACCACAGGAGCTATGACCTTGAGTCCGGCACGGGGGCGGTCGGCGTTCCGGATAAGATCACGATGCCGGGAGCCCACTGCGTCGATTGCCATATGGGAAAGTCGGACCTGGATGGTATGAACTCGATGATGTACAAAGGGCACAGCTGGTCGGTGATCATTAAAGAGCCTGATGGATCTTCCTTCACGTCGTGCGCTGGCTGCCATGCAGGGATGACCGCCGATTCTACGCTCGCCGTGATCGACAAGTGGCAGGCCGAATACCAGACACTCGACTCAGTGGCAGCCGTCGCAATCGCCAAAGCAGATAGCATCGCCACCGCAACACACGACTCGACAAAGGTCCGCCTTGTGGCGCAAGCCAAACATAATCTGGCCATGGCTGAAGATGACGAGAGCGGCGGCTTCCACAACCATCTCTACAGTGTGGCGCTGCTGAAGGACGCCACCGCGCGAGCCGGTGTGGTCACGGGAATCAGCGCCGGGCGCGCCGAAGATCAGCTGCCCACCAGGTTCGCCCTGCTCCAGAACTACCCCAATCCATTCAACCCCAGCACCAGAATCCGGTATGAGGTGCCGCAGCAGGCCAGAATCACGCTCAAGGTGTACAACCTGCTGGGCCAGGAAGTCATGACGCTCGTTAACGGCGAGCAGAGCGCGGGACGCTATGACGTTCCTCTGAACGCGCAGTCGCTTGCCAGCGGGTTGTACTTCTATCGCCTGACGGCCAGCCGGGCCGGTGACGGTGCAGCCCCCGGCTCCACAGGAGGCGGCTCCCAGCTTTTCATGCAGACGAAGAAGTTCTTGATTTTGAAGTAGTTTCAATCAACCCCCAAGTGCAACAAGGGCCCGGAAAGAAAACCCGGGCCCTTGGCATCTCGGTCATGGCCGCATCTCATGGACCCGGCACCCCCTGCTGCTTCGCCAACCACCTGTCGACCGACAGGCTCTCGCCCCCAACAAGAAGCAGGAACAGCAGCCCCAGCGCCATCGAGATGTCCACCCGCGCTTCGTGGGCTGCCGCCCAGAATCCCTTTTGAAGCAACATCGGGATCTTGGTGGTGGCGATAGCGACGGCTATATCGATCAGGAGGGGGATCGTGGCCAGCCGGGTGAGGAGACCGACCAGCAGGAGTGCTCCGCAAACGATCTCCACCACACCGTCGAAGGGCGCCATGAATGCGGGTGCGGGGATTCCGATATGGACGAAACGCCCCACCCCGAGTGCCTCAGGAAAAAGGAATTTCTGAATCCCCTCAGATAGGAACACCCACCCCGTCAGGAGCCGGATCAGGAGAATGCTCCGGGAAACCAGCCACGAGCTGGCGGGAGCAAGGAGCTCGCTGAATCGTGCCTGGATGGTCATAGGCTGTCCTTCAGTCTGCTTCGCCACCGCATGGTGAGCAGCCCGGGCTCGCGCCGAAACTCCTCCTCCAGGAGACGCTGCCTGGCGGTGAGGATCGACCCGCGTCCAAGGTAGCCAACCAGTTGTCCGTTCTCCACGACCGGGAGCCGTCCGACCCCGTAGTGCGCCATGGTGGCCACCGCATCGCTGAGCGGTTCGTCGGGGGAAGCGACGACCGGGTTCTTGGTCCCGGCTTCAAGGACCGTAATGTCCCCTCCCGGATTGTTCTGGAGGGCTCGCACGATGTCGCCCCGGGTGATGATCCCCGCGAGCTTCCCCGCATCATCGACGATGGGAAGCGCCTGGTGCCGCACGTACAACCGCTCGTTCTTGGCGATGGCCGCCGCCAGATCCGCAAGCTTCATGGAGCCCCGCACCGCCGGCGCTTCGCTGTCCATGACATCCCGTACCCGCACCAGCGCGAGCGGATCCACGCTGTATTCCCGGGCCACATGGTAGCCGCGCCGCGCGACCTTCTCCGTCAGGATGGAACGGCGCATCAGGAGCACGGTGACCGCGTGTGCGGGAATCACTGCCACAAGCAGGAGCGGGAGCGCATTGACGTCATGGGTGAGCTCCAGGGCGAACACCATGGCCGTCAGCGGTGAGCGCATGGTGCCTCCCATCACGGCCGCCATGCCGGCCATCGCCCAGAGGCCCGGGTCCCCGAACGGAATCCATCCTGCCAC
>DASVZE010000232.1:0-8205 GCA_036391775.1 Chloroflexota bacterium
GTCCTGTCGGTGGACGGCGTGGCGCAGCGACTCGACGATCGCTTCCGACTGCTGACCGGCGGTCCACGCACCGCCCTGCCTCGCCAGCAGACGCTGCGGGCAGCTATGGATTGGAGCTACAGCTTGCTGGCGCCGGTGGAGCAGGCGCTCCTGAGACGGCTGGCTGTCTTTTCGGGTGGCTTTAGCCTGGAAGCGGCCGAGTCGGTGTGCACGGGCGGCGATCTAGCGGCGGGCGAGGTGCTGGATCGGCTTGGGGGACTGATCGAGAAGTCTCTGCTCACGCTCCACGACCGCGATGCCGCGTCACGCTATGGCATGCTCGAAACTATCCGGCAATACGCGCGCGAGAGATTGGCGGAGAGCGGTCAGGAATCCGAGCTACTTGAGCGCCATGCCTTCTACTTTGCAGCGTTCGCCGAGGAGGCCGGTCAGGGGTTGGTTGGGGCGGACCAGTCGGCGTGGATGAGTCGCGTGCAGGCAGACCTCGACAATATTCGCGCCGCTATGCTCTGGGCACGGCAATCGGATGCAGTAGAGGTTGGCTTCCGGCTGGCGTCGCCAATCTGGCGTTTCTGGATGTTGAGCGGGCAGAGCGCAGAAGGGCGGCGGTGGTTGAACGCGCTTATGGCGGTCGACCGAGGAGTAAATGTGCCCAGCTCAATCCGAGCGGGCGCCTTCCTCGCCGCCGGTGCCCTGGCTTACAGTCAGGGCGACCATACATCCGCCAAGCAGCTCTATGCGGAGTGTCTGCTCCTCCGCCGGGAGCTCGGAGATCTGGCAGGCGTGGCCGAGGCACTCAACGGCCTGGGCGTGGCACAGCAGCAGCTGGGAGAGTATCGCCAGGCGGAGCAACGGTTCGAAGAAAGCGTTCGCCTGCGCTCGGAGATCGGCGATGTCTTTGGATGCCACGCGCCGCTGAGCAACCTGGGCATCCTTGCTCGGTACTGCGGAGAGTACTCCCGCGCTGCAGAGATGTACGAGCGGGCTCTCGCAATTCAGCGCCAGTTCGGCCATACCCAGGCGGTCGTTAACTCCCTCAACAATCTGGCACAGCTCTGGGGGGATCGGGGTGAGTATGAGCGCGCCCGAATCATGAGCCAGGAAGCGCTGACCATGGCACGGGATGGGGGTCTCGTGCGGCAAGTGGTGATCGCCTTGAACACTCAAGCGGCTCAGGCAATCGAGCAGGGTGAGCTCGATACGGCCGAGGCGCACCTGAATGAGTGCCTCGAGCTCGCCCGATCCACCGGGGATAAGACGGAAGAAAACACGACCATCACCAATCTGGCGGAAGTGGCTCTCGGGCGTGGGGATCCTGACCGAGCCACCCAATTGGCCGAACGGGCCCTTACGGCTCTCCAACAGATAGGTCACCGTCGTGGCCAGGCATTCGCTCTGCTGGCCCTGAGCGAAGCCGCCCGCATACGCGGTGAATACGACAGAGCCGCAGCTCTGCTCGACGAGTGTGTCGAGCTGCGCCAGGGACTCGGTGACACGCTGGGGACGATCTTTACTCTAGAAAGCCGCGCCCGACTGGCCGTCAACCGGGGAGCGAACGAGGAAGCTGTCCGGCTGTTTGGATCCGCGGCGAGGTTGCGCCGCGTCCTGGAGACACCGCTGCCACCGTTGTGGCAGGCCGAATATGCTCAGAGTATTGCTCACCTCCGTGAGATGCTGGATCGTGACGCATATGCCACGCTTTGGGGCGAAGGTGAGAGCCACGCGGCTACGTTCCTCTCCACAGGGAACGCGACAGCCCAGGTCTATGAGATAGAAACATCAAGAGGCGTCAGAATTGAAACGGTAGCTGCAGAGGAAGCGTGACCGATTTGCATTACCTCGGTGCATACCTGATTGTGTTCCGACGTATCTGCCCTACGACGGCTCCGTCTTGGCGCCGGCGTGATGAATGACCTCATACCAACGCTCCTGGCCATCAGTCTGCTCGACGCTGTCCATCGCCTGCCGGGTCTTCTGGAAGGTGGTCGTTGCATGCCAAGTGATCCGGAATGGTCGGTAGGGAGATGCGGCAAGAGAAGTATGATGTTGTCGTCGTCGGGGCAGGAATTGTCGGCCTGGCCAGCGCACGCATGCTGCAGCGGCGACAGCCGGCACTGCGCATGGCGATCCTGGAGAAAGAATCCCAGATTGCCTGTCACCAAACCGGGCACAATAGCGGCGTCATCCACTCCGGCATCTACTACAAACCCGACTCGCTCAAGGCCCGGCTCTGCATTGAGGGGGCAAAGCTCCTGACGGAGTATTGCGATGATCACAACATCCGGTTTGAACGATGCGGTAAGGTCATTGTCGCGACGAGCGAACAGGAGATGCCTGCACTGGACGAGCTCTATCACCGGGGTACCGGCAACGGGGTACCGGGGCTCCGCCACGTGTCGGATAAGGAGCTACGCGAGATCGAGCCGTACGCCGCCGGTATCGCCGCTCTCCATTCCCCCCATACGGGGATCGTGGACTACCGCGCGGTCGCCAGAGCGATAGCCGGCGATCTCCAGGCCGATGGCGTCGACCTCCTGACAGGTTTTCAGGTTAATGCCATCACGTCGCTACCCGACGGACTCCGTATTACTTCCGGGTCGGATTCTGTTTATACGTCGTACCTGCTCAATTGCGCGGGACTGTACTCTGATGTTATCGCGCGCAAGATGGGCGTCCCCACCCACGTTCGAATCATCCCCTTTCGGGGCGAATACTATACCTTGCGGCCCGATCGCGCCTCACTGGTGCGTGGCCTGATCTATCCCGTTCCAGATCCGGACCTTCCCTTTCTCGGCGTACACTTTACCCGTACGATCCATGGGCGGGTGGAGGCAGGACCGAATGCGGTCCTCGCCTTTGCCCGCGAGGGGTACAGTCACAGGGCGATCCGGCCTGACGAGATGTTGGGCACGTTGGCCTACCCCGGCTTCTGGCGCATGGCAGGCAGATTCTGGCGCAGCGGGTTAGCTGAGTTTCGACGATCGCTCAGCAAGCCGGAGTTCACCCGCTCCTTGCAGCGTCTGGTGCCGGACGTCGAGTCACAGGATCTGCTACGCGGAGGAGCCGGCGTACGCGCTCAGGCCGTCAGTATAGACGGGAGACTGGCCGATGACTTTGCCGTCCAGGAGTCACTGCGGGCCATCCATGTCCTCAACGCGCCCTCGCCGGCCGCGACCGCCTCGCTTGCCATCGGCGATTACATTGCCGAACGCGCGATTCATGCCTTCGAATTAAGGTAGGAACGGCGAGTGGCTGTCCTTTTCTACCCCTGTATGACTGTGATGCCTGACGCCCGGTAGGGGGCGACGACGCTTTCCGGCACGGTGCTCTCCGTCACCACATGCGTCAGCATCGAAAGCGGACCGACAACGTACGGGGCGGCAGTGCCGAACTTATCCCCGGCGGCCACGGCTGCCACCTCGGCTGCCCCCTCGATCATGGCTCGCTTCACAAAGATTTCCTCCAGATTGAGCATGCTGATGCCAATCTCCGGATGCAGGCCGGCCACGCCCAGGATGCACAGGTCTGCTCGGACATGACGTAACGCTTCAACCGCCTCTGCTCCCACCGCTGCCAGTGACTCCTTCACGAGGCGCCCTCCAATCTGGATAATCTCTATCCCGGGATAGCCCGCCAGGGCGATTGCCGCCGGAGGACTGTTGGTGACAATCGTGACTCGCACATCGGGCGGCAGATGCTCCGCTACCTGCAGCGCTGTGGTTCCTGCATCAATGATCACGACCTGGCCCGATCGCACAAGCTTTGCCGCAGCCTCTCCGATGGACGTTTTTGCTGCCATCGACTCACGCTGACGGACCGTATAGCGCGGATCGGTCGGGGATCGGGGGAGTGCTCCACCGTGGACGCGTTGCAGCAAGCCCGCCTCTGCCAGATCGCGCAAATCGCGCCGGATCGTGTCCTGCGACACGTCGAAGCGCTGACTCAGCTCGGCTGCCAGCACTTTCCCCTCTCGCCGGAGCAGATCGACGATGATACGCCGGCGTTCCTCTGTGAGGACGCTCCCGGAATGACCCTCCCTTTGCACGCGCCTCCTCTTTCCTGTATGTTCGTATTAATGCATGTTATTGCACGTTTTATCCCGTTTGCAAGCGACTTTACCGCCGCACAGGCGCGGTTAGCGCGGGCGGGATTCGCATCCTTCGTTCTGATCGGCGCTGTCCAGGCGCTCTATGGTCCGGTGCTGCCGTCGGTACGGTCATCTTTCGGGCTGACTGCCGCAACAGTTGGATGGACCGTTGGGGCACACTATCTGGGATCGGTCACGGGTGTGCTGCTGTCACTCCTCCTTGCATCGTGGCTAAGCGCTCGGAGCCGGCTGGTCCTTGGAGCCTTGCTGGTGGGTCTGGGTGCCGTGGACTTCGCAGTCATGCACGTCTGGTGGTGGGCACTCGCTGGGGTCTTCTGTATCGGTCTGGGGTACGGCATCCTCGTGGTGCTGGTGAACGCCTTGTTTGCCGCAGGCTTTGGCGATCGAAGCGCTGCACTCCTCATCATGGTGAACGCCGGCTTCGGCTTTGGGGCTGTTGTTGGTCCACTTCTCTATGGACTACTATCCAGCGGCAATTTCCGGCCCGCCTTTTTCCTGGCTGGAGTTCTGTCTGTTCTCATCCTTCCACTTGGCTGGAGGATCCCGGAGATGTCTCCCCGTGGAAGGCCGGCCTCTGTGTCCGCGCGTGGCAGAGTGCCTCTGGCCATGGCCGGCTTCGTCGCCCTGTTCTTGCTCTACACCGCAGTGGAATCCGACACCAGCGGCTGGATGGCAACGAACTTAGTCTTTCACGGCTATTCGCAAGCGGCGGCAGCCGGACTCACCGGAGCATTCTGGACCGCGCTGACAGTCGGCCGGCTCCTGTCCGTTCCGATCAGCCTGCGGCTCAAACCGATCCAGATGATCGCCGGTGCGCTGACGGGTGTCATCGCGCTGGCTGTGATGGCGAACCTCCATTCGCTCACACCGATCGCCTTCGTTCTCATCGGATTGTTGCTTGCGCCCATCTTCCCGGTCGGCTTTGCCTGGATGGACGCGGCCGTACCCCATGCTCGTGGCGCGGCCGCTCTGGCTCTCCTTGGCGCTCTTGCTGGTGGATTGATCTTTCCTCTGCTCGTGGGTGGAATCATCGGGGCGAGTACCCCCGATATCCTTCCCCTGGCTCTGGCTGCCATAGCCGTCCTGTGTCTGACGGTGAGCCTCACCCTACCGCGACTGATACACCTGGCTCAGGCTGGTCAGCCTGACGTTGAGAAATACTCGGAGACGAGACGCCGGTCCGCAACGTGATTCTAGCGCTCTCGTGCCAAGGATATGGTTCCCGCCTGATTTAGTCTCGCACAGTTTGACTTTCGCCATAGGAGAGAGGGTGACCGGATCCGGCCACCCTCTCGTGTGCGTCGGAGGCGGTTATCAGCGCACGATCCTCGCCTGTCCTAGCGCCAGGTTGACGGGCAAGAAGGTGCAATCGTCTACCGGCGCGTAGTTGCCGTTCACGACCTGCATGCCGAAGCGATCAGCGCTTCCCTGCTGGTGATTGTCGACAACTGTGACGACGAACTGGTGGTTGCCCACGCCGTTGAGCGTTCCCACACCCTGCACGTAGGCGGTATGGCCCTTGAACACGATCGCGGTAATCGACGTGCTGCGGAAGGTGTAGGTTTCCGTCCCCTGCTGCTGGACGTAGAGCAGGCTGCCGGACAGCTTTCCAGTCGTGCTACGCTTTGCCGTGAGCTGGAATTGAGCGGCGGCATTTGTCTTCACGGCCTGGACCATTCCATTCCCACTCACGCGTCCGTGAACGGATGGACTGGAGACCGCGACCATGGCCACCGCGGCCCCCGTATAGTAGCTGCCGCCGATGCTGATGCGCAGCTCGTACATGCCACGAGGAACATTGTGGAAGGTGTACTGCGCCACCATGGTGGCCTCTATCCCGTGACCGGCTGTTAGAGCCTTGCCCGAGTAGGTGCTACCGTTGGACAGCGATGTGAGAGTGTACGTCACATCGGACGCTTCTCCAATGTCCGCATTCCCGTTCGGATCCGTCAATTCGCGGATGGTCGACCGGATTGTCACGGACCGGGCCGTCAGCTGAGCACTCTTGACCTGGACGCTGAGGGGCGCCGTGGGGAAGAGCCGAACTGCTGCTTGCTCGCGCACGACTGTGAGAGTCGTGGTCTGGGAGACGGACGGGTTGTGACCGTCGTTTGCCACGAAGGTCATCGTGTATGTGCCGGCGGGAACGTTTGCATTGCCTGAGACGATGCCGGTGCCGTTGCCCTTATCGATGAAGGTCACCCCGGCGGGTAACCCGCTTGCGCTGAGCACCAGGTGGTCGGTCGTCTCGGGTCCGGTTGCAGTGACGGTGCCGTTCACCACGTCACCAAAGTCCACGGTCATCGCAAGCGGAACAGTAATGCTGGGAGCGAGGTTCCGTGGGACACCATATGCTGATGCCGGGCTGCCGATGCCGAGAGCATTCGCCGCCGTGACGGTCACCGTGTAGGTGAATCCGTTCGTCAATCCAACCAAGGTTGCACTCGTCCCGAGGACGGTCGCTACAACTGCCGGATGCACGCCATCAGAGGCCATGACCTGGTAGCTCTGGATGGGATAGCCACCGTCGATGCTGGGCTGGTCCCACTTGATCGTCAGTGTCCCATCACCCGGAGTGACGGCCAGGTTGCGCACGGCGCCTGGTACTGTTGCCATGGTGACACCGGCAGGAGCCGACGGCTGGCTGGCACCCACTGCGTTGATTGCGTAAACGTAGAAGGTGTAGGACTTGCCGTTGGCAAGGCCGTTGACTGTCACGTTCCAGCGCCCGCCGATGAACATCGCCCCATCCGTCGCGGGATGGATGACCGCTGCCACGTCGTTCGGATTGGCCGAGAAGGTCACAATGTAGCTGGTGATCGTGCTGCCGCCGTCGTAGGCAGGCAACCAGCTGACCGTCGCTTTACCGATGCCGGCGACGGCCGTAACACCAGTGGCCGCATCAGGCGCTCGGGCAGGAATCTGCGGAACGACGCTGTTCGACATCGCGCCCTGGCTGGTCCCGACGGCATTGGTGGCGTATACCCAGAAGGTGTAGGTCTTGCCGTTGGTGAGACTGTAAATCGGGACGGTCCATCGAGCCCCATTGAACATCGAACCATCCGTTGACGGATGAACGATCGCAGCCACATCGTTCGGGTTGGCCGAAAACGCCACGATGTAGCTGGTGATCGGGCTACCGCCGTCGTACGCGGGCAGCCAGCTCACCGATGCCATCCCGATGCCGGCAACAGCCTGAACGCTGGTGACCGCAGCAGGCGCGCTGGCGGTTGGCGGGATTATCCGATACTGAGCGGCGAGACTCAACATGGACAGAGTTGTCACAGCTCGTATCTGGACAGTGTAGGCCACTCCGTTGGTCAGTCCGGTGAACGTCAGCGGAGAAGACGCGTAGTCACGGTAGGTGACCAGCGTCCCGTCGTCACGTGTGAGCAGGACCACGTAGTGATTGATGCCACTCACGTTCGGCTCTGTCCACCACACGGTCACCGAGCCGCTACCAGCCGAGATCGAGGTAAGGGTCGGGCTGGCAATCAGGCTGCTGCTCGGCGAGATGACCGGAACAGTGAGAACTGATTCCGGCCCCCAGCCGGCAGCGTTCGCTGCCTGAGCGGTGAAGCGATAGCTCTGGCCGTTGACGAGGTTAGTGACCCAGACCGCTGTGGGAGACGTGGCGGCTGTGCGAACTCGCTGATCCACGGTCCAGCCACCGGTCCCCAGCTTGTAGGCCGTTACCTGATAGGTTCTGAGCCCACTGACGCTGGCTGGAGTGCCCCAGGTAATCAGCGCTGCCGCATTGCCACCGTATGCTGCGAGCGTAGGCACACCGCCCGGGAGACTTCCTCCCGGTGGGACGATCGCGTTGGAGACAGCCGAAGCGAGACTCCAGGCGCTCGCCTGTGGGTTAGCACCCACTGTGGTCTGCTTGACCTGAACCGTGAAGGTGTATGTATGGTAGTTGGCAAGGGGCGCGATCACCTTCTCGGTTGCAGGCGCGGAGAAGTCCACTGTCTGCAGCAGCAGGCCGTTCTGGTAGATGTTGATCCTGTACTGCGACAGCGTGTGATTCACGTCGACTGGCGGGGCCTCCCAAGTGATCCGAGCGTTTGCATTCCTCGCCCACGCCATGACATTGG
>DASVZE010000233.1:0-3460 GCA_036391775.1 Chloroflexota bacterium
CGCGCCGGAGACCTCGCCGCGGAGATCGCCATGGTCATCAGCAACCATTCCGATCTGAAGGAAACGGTGACAGCCTGGGGCATTCCATACCACCACATCGCCGTCACTCCGGACAGGCGGCGAGAGGCGGAAGAAGCTCAGCTGGCTCTGCTAGCCGGCCGGGTGGATGCAGTGGTGCTCGCGCGCTACATGCAGATCCTCTCTCCCGAGTTCGTGGCAGCCTGGCCGCAGCGGATCGTCAATATCCATCATGGCTTTCTACCCGCCTTTATGGGCGCTCGCCCTTACGACCAGGCATACAGCCGGGGGGTCAAGCTGATCGGCGCCACTGCCCACTATGTGACGGACGATCTCGACGCCGGACCCATCATTGAGCAGGATGTGAAGCGAGTCGACCACCGGCACGGCGTCGACGAGCTCAAGCGCCTGGGCCGACTGATCGAACGAGAGGTGCTGGCGCGGGCCGTTCGGTGGCACGTGGAAGATCGTGTGATCGTCTATCAGAACAAGACGGTGGTGTTTTCGTAGGTGTGAGCTGTGAGGGGGCCCGGTATCGTGGGGGAGGTTTTGGGTAATAGGGGCCGCTCTTGGCTGTATCTGTGCTGGGCCCTCAAGGGCCGCTGATATGGAAGTGCAAACGGAGAATGGCTGAAATGCCGGTCCAGAACGCCGCCACAGCGGAGGCGGTCGAAACAATCGAGACGGATGAGCGGCGACCGCCTATTCCGTCATCACCGATGGCTGTCCTCATGCTGGGTGCGCTTGGGGTGGTCTATGGAGATATCGGGACGAGCCCTCTCTATGCGATGCAGGCCGTCTTTTCCATTGACAACGGCGCAGTGCATCCGACGACAGGCGATGTCCTCGGAGCTGTATCGCTTGTCGTGTGGTCGATTACGCTGATCGTGTCTACAAAGTACGTGACCTTTATCCTTCGCGCGGACAACGACGGTGAGGGCGGCGTGATGGCACTTGCGGCGCTCGTTCGTCGCGTCATACCTGAGGCAAGCGCCCGGCGCACCGCTCTGGTGCTGACTCTCGGCGTTCTGGGCGCGTCCCTGTTTTACGGCGACAGCGTCATCACGCCGTCGATCTCGGTCCTCTCAGCGGTGGAAGGACTCCGGGTTGCAACACCCAGCCTGTCCCACGCTGTCGTCCCCATCGCGGCGGCAATCCTCACTGTCCTCTTCATGGTGCAGCGCTGGGGAACGCAGCGTGTCGGAAGTCTTTTTGGGCCGGTTATGCTGCTGTGGTTCGGCACGCTTGCCGTGGTGGGACTCCCCGAGATTGTCGGCCATCCAGGTATCCTGCGCAGCCTCTCACCAACCTATGGGCTCGTGTTCATCGCCGGCCATCCCTATACCGCGTTCATCGCAATGGGCGCGGTCGTGCTGGCGATCACCGGCGCAGAGGCGCTCTACGCCGACCTGGGACACTTTGGACGCTCACCCATTCGTTGGGCCTGGTTCCTTATTGTCTTTCCTGCTTTGGTGGTGAATTACCTGGCGCAGGGCGCGCTCATTCTGCGCAATCCGTCCGCTCGGTCGAATCCATTCTTCATCCTGCTTCCCGGATGGGCCCAGATTCCGATGGTCGTGCTGGCAACAGTGGCCACTGTGATCGCGTCCCAGGCGGTCATCTCCGGTGCCTTCTCGGTATCACGGCAGGCCCTACGGCTCGGGTACCTGCCGTACCTTCGGATCCGGCACACCTCAGAGCGCGCGGTTGGGCAGATCTATGTGCCAAGCGTCAATTGGCTTCTGTTCATTGCCGTGCTGGCAGTGACCCTGTCGTTCCGGGCGTCCGCCCGGCTGGCAACGGCGTACGGCGTCGCCGTCACCGGCACGTTCCTGATCACCACAGCGCTGTTTCTCGCCGTGGCACGTGTTCACTGGCGGTGGCCAACCTGGAAACTGGTGCTATTCGGCGTCGTGATCGGGGGCGTCGAGCTGACGTACTTCAGCGCCAACCTCACGAAGGTCGTGGATGGCGGGTGGCTGACGCTGCTCATTGCCCTCGCGGTGTTCACAACCATGACGACATGGCAGCACGGGCGCGAGATCGTCACAGAGCGGCGAGTAGAGAAAGAGGGGTCACTGAAAGACTTCATGACCGCGTTGCACCGCAAGCAGGTCTTGCGCGTGCCTGGCACGGCGGTTTTTCCCCATCCCACCAAAGAGACGACGCCGCTGGCGTTGCGCGCCAATGTCGAGCGAAACCACGTTCTCCATGAGCGGATCGTCATCATCTCCGGCCGGACGGCGAACGTCCCGCATATTCCCTGGAGCGAGCGACTCACTGTGGACAACCTGGGGGACCCGACAGACGGCATCACGCATGTCAGTGCAGAGTTCGGCTTCCAGGACAAGATGGATTTTCCGGAGGTCGTGCGTCGGGTGAAGGCGGAGAGCGAGGAGGGACACTCGATTGATCTGGACGACGTGTCGTACTTCGTGTCCAGAATCTCTCTGCAGCGCACGGAACGTCCGGGTATGAATAGATGGCGCAAGGAACTGTTCATTGCGCTGGCGCACAACGCAGCAAGTCAGGTGGAGTTTCTGTGCTTGCCCGAGGAACGGACTGTTGTCATGGGAGCCCAGATCGAGATCTGATTCCGCATGCGGCTATGGCGTGCTCTGGAGGCGCCATCTCTGCGCCCACTCGACCCTTTGAGATAGGCTTCCTGGCTGCTACGCCTCACTTACGTCTATGCTGCGCCAGCACCCGCTCCGTCCGTTGTGTGTCGTTTTCGGCTCCCAGCCGTCGGAATATCACCAGCGCCTCCTCAAATCGCTGCTGCGCCTGCACTGGCTCGTCTTTCCTGGCGTGCAGCGTCCCGTATTCGAAAAGGATTTGTGCTTCAAGATAGGGATATGGCATCGCGCGGGCCAGCTCCAGCGCTTCCTCCAGCGCTGTCCGAGCCTGTTCCCGCCGCTCCTGCTGTGTCCACAGCATGCCCTGAACTCTGAGCGCCTCAGCCAGGTAGAGGTCCGAGCCTTCCTCTCTTGTGCTGCCGACGACGTCGAGCAAGATCGCTTCGGCTCGGGCTATGTTGCCTGCAGCGAGATGAGCTTGGGCTAGAAGGATCAGCATCTCCGCTGCATCAGGCTGCTCCAGCTCGATACGATCCGTCAATCTCTCGAGGCGCTCGACTGCCGCTTCAGGATTCTCCTCAGCCATGTCAAGCTGTGCCAGAGGGACACTTCCATGTCGTAGCGCCTGGGGGTCGCGGTTGCGCTCGGCCAGGCGGATGCCCTCTTCAAGGGTCAGCCGCGCCTCATCCCACTCGCCGCGAAGCGTTTGAAGCCGCCCGAGAGAAAGGAGAGGGTATGGCTCAAACCAGGAGGCCCCCACGCTTTGACTGACCTCAATGCCCCGCACGAGATACTCTCTGGCCTGCCTCCAATTGCCGAGCACTATGTGACTGTCCCCCAAGTTCGCCAGGGAGAAAGCAATGCCC
>DASVZE010000234.1:0-2336 GCA_036391775.1 Chloroflexota bacterium
ATGTTCAGAGTAATCACAATTACACACCAGTGCGGAAGTGGCGGATCGCAACTGGCTTCCTTAATTGCACGGAAATTCGGCTGGGAACTGCTTGACCATCAGCTTGTGGACCGTATCACTCGTATCGCCGACCTGGACGTCGCAACTGCCGCTCAGTTCGACGAGCAGGCGGCCCACTGGTGGCGTGGTCTGCGACATGCGGGGATTAACCCAGCCGCCTGTCGTCCCTACGTGTCCCCTCGCTGGTTAGATGAGGTTGACGAGGACTCTGTCCATGATCTCGGCACGCGACTGATCCAGGCAGCGGTGGATTCTGGAGAGTGTGTCGTCGTTGGGCGTGGGGCTCAATGCTTGCTGCAAGGCCGGGCGGACGTGTTCCATGTTCTCGCTTACGCGCCCATAGAGAAACGAGTCCAGGCCCTGCAGGCTCGTTGGCCTGAACACAGGGACGTTCAAGCTTTGCTCACACGGATAGATTCACAACGAGCCGAATATATTCGCCATCACTACGGGAGAGATTGGCTCGATCCGATGCTCTACGATCTTTGCGTCAGCACTTCGATCGGCCTCGATCGTGTCGCCACACTGATCAACGAGGCGGTGGTGTTCCCGGATGCGAGTTGAACGCCGATCATGGAGAAAGAGATGCCGCTATGTCACCCGCCGGTTCAGCTTCAGATCTGCAGTTGAAGTCCGTTTTGGTGGCAACTGATCTGTCGGCCACTTCGACGAAGCCCCTTCATCATGCGTTGGCCATCGCGCGCCATTATGGAGCGAAGCTATACGTCGCTCATGTCGTTTCGCCAGTTGCTTACTTAATGGCTGGACCGGAAGCCCTTCAGCTCGGCTGCAAGGGGGCCTCGCGGGACATGCAAGAACTGCAGCGTGACTTGCTTCAAGATGGATCGCTGAACGGCTTAGATCATGAATTCATCGTCCGCTACGGTGGCGTCTGGGAGGAACTGCAAGCAATAATCGTCCAAAAACAAGTCGACCTGGTCGTGGTCGGAACGCACGGCCGGCGCGGCATTGAAAAAGTGCTCCTGGGGTCCGTTGCCGAGCAAGTCTTTCGAGACGCGACCTGTCCTGTCCTAACCGTCGGCCCGTACTCATACCGGGAGAGCCGTGTCGACTTGACGGGCGAAATTCGGACGGATCTGTTTGCGACGGACTTCGACGAAGCTTCGATCCGTGCACTGCCACAGGCTGTATCACTCGCTCATCAGACTAAAGCAAGACTGGTCCTGCTCCATGTAGTTCCAGCGGCTCCCGTGCCGCAAATCCCCGGCTGGTACACCTCATCCGAGATCATGTCAATGCGGGAGAATGCGCGAATGACATGCGTGCGGCAGCTCGAGCAGTTGATGCCTCGTGACGAAGAGACGCCAATTGAGAGTGAGTTGGTGGTCCAGTTCGGAATACCAAGTGAGAAGATTTTGCAGGTGGCTTTGGACAAGAGAGCAGACTTGATCATATTGGGCTTACGACGCGCGTCTCTAGCCGGCACAATTTCGCACATGCCCTGGGCCACAGCGTATGAAATCGTCTGCGGTGCCGGATGCCCCGTACTGACTGTGAGGCCGTAACTGAGCCAGGCAAGAACCACTGCTCTTCGCTGTAAAGGCTTGAAAACCATCGCGCTATTTCCGGAGGATAGCAGGCACACGCGGAATGCGCATGTTTGGTCATGCGGCGTGGGCGGCAGTGCGGGCAAGGTCCCGTTCCATCTCGGGCTTCTCCCAAACTGACCGGCAACTGGCTGATGACCGAATAAGGTCACACGCATTTCCATACGAAAGTCCTTATCGCTTCACTGGTCTTGAGTTAGCGGTCTCCCCCGTTGGCATCGCATTTGCACTGATGGTTCGGTTTGAAGTACGCATCAAGTACAAGCCGGTCGCTAGACAGGCGGCCCTGGTCCAGGAAGCGAGAACAGAGCGATGGGTAAGAAATCCAAAAACAATAAGAAGGACAAACCAACGCTGGACAGCAATATTCAACAGTTGGGCGTCGCAGGCCAATCAAAGATGGCCAAGAAAGACTACGAAGCCGAAATTTTCAAGCTGCAAGTTGAACTGGTCAAGCTGCAAGAGTGGGTCAGGACCACCAACGCCCGCATTGTCATCATTTTCGAGGGACGAGACGCGGCCGGCAAAGGCGGCATGATCAAGCGCATCATGGAGCGCGTCAGCCCACGCGTCTTTCGCGTGGTCGCCCTCCCCGCGCCGACCGAGAGGCAGAAGATGCAGCTCCATGCTCAGCGTTATATTGAACAACTGCCGGCCGGAGGTGAAGTTGTTATCTTCGACCGAAGCTGGTACAACCGCGCGGGTGTT
>DASVZE010000235.1:0-4274 GCA_036391775.1 Chloroflexota bacterium
AAGTCAGCGTGTGGTGGTCGATGTAGTGGGGGCGCGCGTAGGGAGAAATAAGGATGGTCGGGACCCGCGGACCGAGACTTATGTGGTCGAGTACCGGCGGCACGACGTGGTCATAGAAACCGCCAAAGTCATCCCACGTCAGTACGATCAAGGTGGACTTCCAGTACTGACTCTGCATAATGGCGTTGATCTGCTTGACCGCCCAGCTCTGTCCCACACAGATGCTGTAGGGAGGATGGTCGCTCTGCTGCTCGTTGGTAACAAGCCAGCTTACTTGCGGCAAATGTCCGGTTTTTACGTCCGTAACGAACTGTGTGCTGGACGGCACGTTCGTCTTCCAGAGGCTGGAGAAACGAATGTGCTTGATGGCGTCAAACGATGACCAGATATAGCCGGACTGGTATTGGCTCGGAGCGTAGTACTTCCACGATAAATGGTGACTCTGGAATGTATCCGCCATGGTAGGCAAATTGAAGCACGGATTCTCCTCATAATTCTTGCCAGTTTTTGGGTCCATGGCGCTTACCCGTGAATACTGGCCGGCGTCACATCCCCAGGCGTGGAAGGTCTGCCCGACCGGGTTGTCGACCGCGTTCGCCGAGGAGGCGGCGATGGTCACCAGGTGATTGGGAAAGCTGGGACCCATGATGGTCGAGAAAAACCGGTCATCGAGCGTGAAAGACCGAGCGTACGCCCAATAGCTTGAAACATCTTTCTCCTGGTACTGAGAGTCGGCGATGTTCTTCCCGTTCTGCGTCGCGCCGGGCAGCAGGTTGAATTGATTCATCTTGCCGTTGTTCACGGCGAAGCCAGCGGCCCCACCCGAATGACTGATGTCCAACAAGGTATGGTCCGGCGTGTGGATGAGCTTCACCAGCTGACCTGTGTTGAGTCTGGCGGTGGTGGATCCGTTGGCGCCAGGAAAGGTACCAAACAAGTTATCGAAGCTGTGATTCTCACGATCCAGGATCACGATGTGGTCGATGGGGTAGCGCGCTTTAGCCACGGTCGCCGCTACCACGGCATTTGGCTGGGCGCTGACGTCCGGAGAACCGGACTGACCATTCCAGGTAGCCAGGAAGGCGCCTGTTGCGCCGAAAGTGATCAAGAGCCCAATTGCTGCACGGTACATAGTTCGTCGCCTTAGATCAAGAGTGAAACGGTAAGGCTGCCACGGTACGACCGTCGCAAACCGCCGGAAGGAGCGGGCCGACATGCCGAGTACTCCACCGGGTTTCACTCTACACGGGCGCAAAATTGCTTGGTATCGGTCTGTCGTCCGATATCCGGCAGTTTGCGGCCTTATATTGGATAACGCAGTCAACGGGTCAAGCGGCAAACCTCACATGATGACGCTCAGAACTCCGGAAAACGTCGTCCTGGGTGCCTCTCCCCTTTCACAGGTACGTGAGGACGGCCGAACGAGCTCAGTGCGACAGGAACCGACGCGAGACTAACTGAGACCCCGGCAGGATGGTCCAGGCTGCGAGGCTTCCTTCATCCAGGACCTAGTCCGGCAAGGAACTCACCTGGACACTATTGCTTATAACATGATATAACATACGCTGCCGGACTGATAGAATGAGGTCGCTTTCAGGAATCGTGGCGCTGTTCTTCAAAGAGGAGTTTCGAACTGGAGTCAGGGGTGATGCACGTGCCTGAGACATCACAACAAATGGACCGAATGCGGAGAGGCCAGCCGACGTGAGTCGCCTTCCTCTGGTCGCGGCAGTGACAGTGATTGTCTCGGTCATCAGTGCCGGTGCCGCCATCCTCTCCATGTACAACCCGCACGCTGTGCTGCATGCCATCGCGAGAGCCGACGTCTCACTTCTGGCGTGTGCCATCGCGGTAGGAGGGATCAGTCAGGTATTGCGGGCCCAGCGAGTTGCCGTCATCATGCGGGCACGCTACTCTATCCCGCTTGACCAGACCTTTGGCGCCCGCGTGCTCAGTCACGCGGTCGGCAGCTTTCTTCCGCTTGGACCCGCCCATATGGGCGTGGAGGGGCTTTTGCTTCGACGTTTGGCACGGATCCCGGTTGCCTATTCCGCCGGCGTCCTCGCGGCGTGTGGAGTGCTGGATCATCTCAGTATGATTCCTCTCCTTACGTTCGTCCTCGTTGCCATGCATCTGCCGGAATGGCTCAGATTAATTCTGCTGGGGACGATGCTTCAAAGCGTTGTTTCGCTCCTGGTCCCGCTTTTCGCCGCTTCGACGCGTTCTCGACTGAGCCGGCTCGCGTTCCGATCTCGCTGGCAGATGAAGATCCAAACAGCCATTTCTCAGATCGAGGACGGACTAGCTGAAATTGTGTCGGGTGGATGGCGCATAGTTGTACCTGCTCTTGCCCTATCGCTCCTGCTTTCTGCCGTCTCCATCTTGCGCTTGGCATTGCTCCTGGCCGCGTTCGAGCTTCAGCCGTCACCTCATCAGCTCGTCCTGCTCCTGTTGATGGCGGGCATGCTGGGGAGCGTGCCGGTTCAAATTCCGGGCGCAAACCTCTGGGCAACCGGAAAACTAATGCGGCTCATTCATCTGCTGGGTCCGGGTGCCGGTGCCTTTGTTTTGCTATCGGGTGTCATCGCCATGGTAGAGGCTCCAATCCTTGCCCTGGTTATGCTCGCGTGGTGGGCACTGCCACGCTCTCGTGTCACGCTGCGCCTGAACGAGCTGGTAGCAGTGGATAGGTAGCTCCAGAACGAACGGCGCAGACAGCCTGTCGCCCCGTTTCCCTATGAAAAGAGTGGCAGAACCCTCCGTCCGGGCCGAGGAAATCAGGTCTGCGACGGATATCCCCGAGTCCTCTCGATGGGTCGTGGAGACAGGGCAGCGCATCCGTAATGGCATCCGTGATGTGCTGCGGCTTTTCAGCGCTCGAGTGGCAAGCGTCAGTCTCCTCTTGATGGCAGTGATGATACTGGGCGGATTCCCCTTCGAGCCCAAACACATCTCTGTGCTTACCACTTTTACAGTTGGAGTCCTGTTTCTATGGCAAGCGTCGGGGTGTCATCGACCTTCCGTTCGAGATCTCTGAGGGAGTGATTTTGGGCTCCCTGCGGCCAAACGGAGCAGAAAAGACCACTAACCCGGGAGTGTGATATCTAGCAAACTTTGCGATAGTACTCCCTGGCCTATAGTGCTTTGACCGCACCCACGTCATGCGTGGTCCGGACGGCGATACCTGCAAACCAGAGCACAACTGCTGCTATCAGAGCGCGCTCTGCCCAGCCGGAATACCCCATTGTTTCGAGAAATGCCCATGTACCCAGGCCAAGGACGAGCATTGCAAGAGTACACCCAGATAGGACGCTCCATCTCTTGTCATTCAAGGAGCGCAGGCCGGTCAGCGCCATCATGGCACACCCGGCGTACATTGCGACATCGGCTGCGGCTTTATGGATGCCCCCGCCAATAGTGACGGCCGAGCCCGGAATCGTTGTATCCGTCCGGAAAATGCCGCAGACCATGACGGCAAGTGCGAACAGAATCATCAGCCATGGAAGTAGCCGCCCGAAAGACCGTGCTTCCGGCACCCACGCCATGAGCGCGGCGAGCGCGACTGAGCCCAATCCGAGGAGGAAGAAAGCAGTGGTCATCAAGAGACCGTACCTGCCAATTGCGTACTCGCTGACGGTGCGTATCCCTGGATCCAGATCGGGACGAAGAAAATGCAGCAGCACGACAAGGACAATAAAGCCGTCAATGCCAAGCTGGGCGCCAAGAGCAAGGAGACGAATGGATCGTAATTTCTTCGTTCCCAACTCAATGTGCGGTGTGGGTGTAGGGGAGCCTCCGGACGCGTTTGATAGGGAAACCGGCACCTTCTCACCTCTACCTTGAATCGTGATGCCGGAATTGTCCCGGCACCGTCGCGCCCCCATGTTTGCATCCAGACACACCGTATGGCAGCAGGGAATGCAGCGGTATCGGCTATCCGGCTGATATTTCGCTCGAGCAGGGATGATACGGCGCGCCCGCCTCAGACGGAAGCACTCACGATCAGACTCTCCGGGCATAATCGGGCGCACAGGACGATGCCGGCTCTCGAGACGTGAGACTTGATGGATGGGGACGCCATTCTCGCCGGTCGCGATCAGTTAGATCAGGCGAATGCATCGCCGTCAGCGTCATCTTGTATGACAGGTACTGTCTCAAGCTCCTCCCATACCTGTGGAGGGATGGAACGAGTGGCGAGCGTCACAGTTTCCCGAATTCGCTTAGCACTGCTCATGCCGACGATAGTCGCGGCGATCCGAGCGTCTCGCATAGAG
>DASVZE010000236.1:0-6036 GCA_036391775.1 Chloroflexota bacterium
CGCCGCGTCTCTGCTCTCGGGTCTCGCGGCGGCCTCGCCATCGCATACCTCGCGTCTGAACCAGGACTACCCACCTCGACCGGGCGGCACGGCGGTATTCGTCATCGGGCTTCCCAATACCAACCCGAACACTCAGCCCAATCCCAAGCCGGTAGGGAAGACAACAACCCTGAATGCGGCCCAGAAGAGCAGGGTCCAGAGCATCGCGCTGCGCGATACGCGGGTCAGGATGCTGCTCCACGGCAAGTCATACCATGTGCTGGCCACCGTGCCATGGGTGAGCCACTCCACTCTGGCCGGAGGGATCACGACGCTCGGCTTTTCTCGGTCCGTGACGCTGTCAGGCACCTGGCTCACTCAGGGACATGCCTATCGCGCCACGTACAAAGGCGTGACGCGCATGACGATCTACGTGAACGTGGGCCAGTCGAAGGTCGTGACGATCCAGCCGCATTAGATCCACAGGCGAATGCTCGCTAGCCAGTGTGAGACGAGCTTGGTAGAGGATGTCATGCCCGAGCCTGAGCAACAGATCCGGCCGCTCATGGTGGCGTTGATTGCCGATGTACGGGGCTATACCGGCTTTACCGCGGAGAAGGGAGACGAGGCGGCCGCGATATTGGCGCGCACATTTGCCCGCCTGGCTCGGGAGGTAATTGATGCTCGCAATGGAATGGTGGTGGAGCTGCGAGGCGATGAGGCGTTGTGCGTCTTCTCATCGGCGCGGTATGCCTTACAAGCGGCAGTCGCGCTGCAGGACCGGTGTACCCAGGAATCCATAAGCGACCCCTCGCTCCCGCTTCGCGTGGGTATCGGGTTGGATGCCGGTGAGTTGATTCCGGTCGAGGGAGGATACCGAGGTGGGGCACTCAACCTGGCTGCTCGACTCTGTAGCCTGGCCGGACCGGGAGAGACATTTGCCAGTCAGACCGTGATCAATGTGGCGCGCAAAACCGCGGGAATCAGTGTTGTGGACCGCGGAGAGGTGCAGCTGAAGGGACTTCCCGACCCGGTCCGGGTCGTGCAGGTGGCTGCCGAAGGAGCGCTTCCATCTGAGCTACCGCCCTTGCAGCCAGTTCTTGTCGCGCACACCACCAATCTTCCCGACGAGCCCACACCCTTTATTGGACGTGAGCGAGAGATTGAAACCCTGAGCGCACTGATCAAGCAACCCCACGTCCGGCTGATCTCACTTACGGGATCGGGAGGCTCCGGCAAAACTCGGCTGGCGCTCCAGGTGGCATCACGGTCTCTTCACGACTTCCCTCACGGCGTCTTCTTCGTTTCACTTGGGGGAACGAGTGATGCAACGTTGGTCGGTTCAGCAATTGCGAATGCACTTGGTATCCAGGAAGTTGCGGGCCGTTCCCTGGAAGAAACACTTGAGAGCTGGCTGCGAGACAAGCGCTGCCTGCTTCTGCTCGACAACTTCGAGCATCTACTGGACGCGTGCCCGCTTATTGCTGCGCTCCTGGACCGGTGTCCCATTGTGACGTTGCTCGTTACCAGCCGGTCGATCCTCCATCTTTCCCGCGAGCATGTGTTCGAGGTGCAGCCGTTAACGGTCCCTGACAGTTGGAGCACGGCTGATATCGGATCGATCATTCAGTACGAATCGGTCGCACTCTTCATTGAAAGAGCGACGGCGGCAAAGAAAGATTTCACCGTCACACGTGAAACTGCTCCTCTTGTAGCGGAGATCTGTTATCGGCTGGACGGACTGCCTCTGGCAATCGAATTGGCCGCTGCTCGTATTCGCCTTTTTCCACCCCAGGCGCTTCTGGAGAGGCTTTCCAACCGGTTGAAGCTTCTGACGGGCGGTGCCCGGGATCTTCCCACCCGGCATCAGACCTTGCGGGGCACCGTGGATTGGAGCTACAGCCTTCTGACCGAACCGGAGCAGACGCTCTTCAGCCGGCTCTCCGTCTTCGCCGGTGGATGCACCCTGGATGCAGCGGAAGAGGTCTGTGATGCCGGGGGGAGTCTGGAGGTTGATCTGCTGGATGTCATCGCCTCGCTGGTTGACAAGAGTCTTCTGCGGCAGGAGGGACAGGAGAGCCCGCGCCTGGCGATGCTGGATACCTTGCGGGAATACGCCGCCGAACGCCTGGAGGCCGGCGGAGAGGTAGACGAGATTCGCCATCGCTTCGCCTCGTATTTTATGACGCTGGCTGAGGATGCAGAGGACGCGATGCTCCGCGGCGTCCAGCTTCCGGCCTGGCTGGATCGCCTGGACAGAGAACATGACAATCTGCGAGAGGCGCTCGGCTGGCTCGTCCGCACAGGTCAAACCGAGGAAGCGTTACGGCTCGCGGGCGCTCTGTTCCCTTTCTGGAATGCCCGCGGTCACTGGAGAGAAGGGCGACGCTGGCTGGAGGAAGCACTCTCGGTGAACGCGGACGTGCCTGATGCAGTCCGGGCGAAGGCCCTGCTGGCCATCGGTTCCATCGTCGGGGCGCGGTACCGAGACTACGCTTATGCGCGTGCACAGCATGAAGAGGCTCTGACTCTCTGGCGCCGGGTTGGCGATCGTGATCGCGTGAATATGACGCTGAGTAGCCTGGCTAACACAACGTTCCAACAGGGTGATGATCATTGGCGTATCTACTACGAAGAGGCTCTGGCAAACGTGCGCGACGTGCCCGCCACATACTGGCGCGCTATGATCCTTGGTAATCTCGGCCTGGTGGCGTATCACGACGGAAACTGGGGGCAGGCAACACGACACTTTGAGGAGTCCCTCGCCATATCCCGCCAAATAGGCGAAGAGTTCAATGCTGCCCGGTCCACTGGCTGGCTTGCACGTCTGGCATTTGACCGGGAGGATTTCCGTCGAGCTACTGACCTGGCACAAGAGGGGGTACGCCAGGCGTACCGCGGTCACTATATGCTCCCTCTCATGTTCTGTCTGGATATCCTTGCCGGAATCGCGGTCGTCCATGGTCAGGCAGATCTGGCCGGCCGTATCTATGGGGCCGTCGAGGCGTTGCAGCATTCGACAGGCGGGCTGCTGCTACCCCAGATCATTGCCAAGCGTCAGCCTCTGGTCGACGCGGCATGCACGCAGATCGGTCAGGCAGCCTGGAACGAGTCCTGGCAGAAGGGTCTGCTCATGCCGCTTGATCAGGTTGTGATCCTGGCCACCGGCGATCCGGACCTGATCTCCACGGCACAGTGAGGCACAGCTCGCGCTCTATGCGCTCAGCCGGGATTCTCCCGTTGCGCCGAAACGCTCGTGGTAGAATCGCGCGATTCGTCGGGGGGCAATGCGTGAGCCCCTGCGTGTGAGGAGCGAGCGTGCCGGTCTTTGCAGTTGTCAATCAGATGAGCGGCGTCGGCAAGACCACGACTGCCGTCAATCTGGCTTCCGCTCTCGGTCCCGTGGGCGCTCCATCCTTGCTGGTCGACTGCGATCCGCAGGGTGACGCCAGTGCCAACGCCGGTCAGGGCATTACCACCATCGGCGTGTACGGTGCGCTGATCAACGGCGATCTTGCCGCGTGTGTCGCGCCCACCGCCGCGCAGCAGGTGGACCTGATGATGAGCAGCCCTCGACTACGGCACCTGGAGTACCATTTGCGGCGTCGCACCGAAGCGGTGGAGACCCGGTTGCGAGACGTTCTGACGCCCATTCGGAGCACATACACTCACATCTTCCTCGACTGTCCCTCCGACCTCGGATTGCTCACCATCAACGCTCTGATCGCGGCCGACGCCGTGATCGTTCCGGTACGCGCCTCCGAGGGAGTCATGGATCAGTTTGGAGAGCTGCGGGAAACCCTGGAGAGGATCAGGCGCGAGCACAATCCCACGTTGCATGTTTTCGGCGTCCTGATCGCGATGTATGACGGCCGGCTGGAAGAGTCGCGTGAGGCCGCCGCCATGGTCAAGCAACGTTACCCGCAGCTTGCCTTCAACACGCGGATCCCCTACGACCCGGCCGTTCACCAGGCTGCAGAGGCAGGCGAGCCCTTGGTTCTCCATGAACCGACCTCGGCGGCGGCGCGCGCCTATAACGACCTTACCCGCGAGTTTGCCGGCCGCCTCTCATTCGCCCGGGTCTAGCCGCGGGACGAAGGCCATGAGCCAGGCTGAGCTGATCGGCGAGCAGTGCGATCTGCTTGCGGCCAGAATTCAGGGAAACAGCGACTGGGGTTCGCTGCGAGCGGTGTATCTGGACCTGGTTCCCGTGGTGGGAGAGATTCAGGGCGCCGTGCGGACCTACACCAGGGACCACGTGGGAAGCGCGGAGGCGCGCCGGCTGGATCACGCCTTCGAGCAGCTACAAAACACAATCCGTCAGGTAGGACACGATATCAGGTTGTCGTCGCCCGCGGCACTCAGAATAGGTCTGGAATCGTGTCTGGAACAGGTCAGGGAGATCCTGCAGGAGCTCAGCTCTGCCCCACGATAACGCCGTTCACCGCAGCTTCTTCTGGTTGCTTTTCCGGGAGCGGCGGCGGGGAGTCTTCAACCTCCGGTTGATCGGCGATCGTGTCGCGTACCTGGCGAGCGAACTCGTCCAACCGGTCACCGGCCCAACGGCGCCGGAACCATTCGAAGCGGCGCTCACGCTCAGCCATCTTGTCTCCCAGAAGACCGAGCAACCCCAGCCGGCGCGGATTGCGAGCCTGAGCATACAGCAGCGCGCGTAACCTGTTGCTCTTGTTGGCCGGAGAATCCTCGATCCGCATGACAGACAGCGCCTCTTGCTCCAGACCGCTACTCGCCCGATTCAGCCGCTCTCGGAGCACGTCCGTCAGGACGTCGAAATCGTGGATCGTGCCCAGGTCCTCCTGGATGCCTTCCAGTGTCTTGAGCAGAGACTTCGTATGGGGAAAACAGATGTCGAACATCTCAAGCGCGTAGCGCAGCCGCTTGGCCGCAATGCGCATATTGTGCAGCCCGGCAACCTGGGAAGCGTCGTCCAGGGCCCAGCGCCAGGAGAGCATCTCCTCGAGGCGAACCTCGATCACGCGCTGTGCGTTCCGGCGAAGGCTCTTCCCCGGGCGAATTCCCTTGACCTTGCGCGCCCGTGCCACTACTCGGTCTCCCTGGCCACGAATGTCAGGAACTGTCGGGCAAAGTCGCTGTGCTCCAGCTCATCAAGCACGCTTTTCAGCCGCTTGCGCGCCTCGACCAGCTCATTCTCGGTGGTCTCAAGGAGCTCCTTGAGTACGAGCTGCTGCGTCGGCGGCCGGCCCTTTCGATCAGCCTGTAGTCGCTCCAGCATAACGTCGCCATCCCGCACGTCTCCCAGGGCGTCCGCGACCCGCTTGACCTCATTGAGATAGGGCTTGAGACGCCGCGCGGGAAAGACGTCACGATACAGCTCAATAGCGGCCCGAAGCCGGCGCGAGCCCACGCGCATATCATGCACGCCTTCGGGATCGCTCCCTTCCAGCGCTGCGGCACAGTGCGACATCATCTCGTCGAATCGAGTCCAGATCGTCTTGGCGGCCGCGCTGCGGAACGGCTCGTCACAGCTCAGATCGCGAATGGGACGGGCGGGGGCCATGGCTCACCTGTTGTGCGCTTCATGCAGCAAATAGTATGTGACCCAGCCTACCATCGGCGATACGCCTGGGGACCAAGTTTGTGCCAATAAGGACCTGGGAGAAAGTCTCGCTGTGCTCTGCCCAGGGTCACACGTGCGACAGACCTTCAGCATCGGCACCAGGGCCCGAGACGCGCACACGTAAGTTCTCGAGCCGCAATGCGAGCACGGCGGAGCCATCAATTCCGACATCAACGATCTGGATTAGCGGAGGCGCAGGCATCACCGCGGTCGGGGCGTGTCGTGACACGCCCATATGGAACAAGCCATGGACCGTATCTCGCCTCCCGACACGGGACGGAGGCGGCGGGACACTGCGGCTGCGGCCGCGGTACCCGCCCATAGGCATCAGGTTAAGGGGGCATGGGCGGGCTCGAGGAGGAGTTGATAGGCGTTGGGAGCAGTCTTGCGTGGGTTGAGGCGGCAGCCGGCACGCAAGGCGGTCGCGAGATCAGTCAAGCGGTGATGGAGGCGGGTCG
>DASVZE010000237.1:0-8126 GCA_036391775.1 Chloroflexota bacterium
GTGCGGCGAAGTCGCCGGTAAATGGCAAATGGATCGCCATCGAGTTGTGTAGAGAGCCGCTGCGAGATCACGGCTTGCAAGATGTCGCCGGCCACGATATGAGACTTGGTGGAACGAACCATCTCCTCGTAGCGTGAGCGGGTCATATTGCTTTGCACCGAGCCCACGGACGCCTGCGGCCAGCGTTCGGCCTCCAGAGGCTGCTGCAGCCGGTCCACCAGCCGATCAATGCGTTCGATTGCTTGTCTATACCCGGTGGTTAGCGACTCGTCGAGATGGGCGTGGCTCAGAACATGGATGATGTGAGCAACGTGGTCGAACACCAAAAGCGTGTCGACCTCCATCCAGGCGGCGTCCGGTAAGCGGTGCGGGTCTCGCGCCGCGCGGGGCAATCGCTCGAAGTACCTGGCAGCCTCGTATGACAGGTACCCAAGCAAGCCACCTTGAAACCGTCCCAAAGATGGTACGGGAGGTCCGAAAGTGCCGGCACGCTCTCGAAGTGGTAGGAGTGGATCAGCACAAGCACCGGCGGACAGGCCGTCCACGTACTGAATGCCGTCTTTGAGGCGCAAGACATGACGAGGGGCAGCGCCGATAAACGAGTAACGGCCAATTCGCTCCCCACCTTCCACGCTTTCAAGCAAGAAGGACGGTGATGCGTCCCGTATCTTCAAGTAGGCAGAAACGGGAGTATCGAGATCCGCAAATAGCTGTCGAGCCACAATGACGGTCTCTGCCGTACGACTTTCACTTTCAAACCGCTCCAGTGTTGGCGTAATTGGGCCAACTGCACCGGTCATGATGTCTCCTCCAGATCGGGTCTCAGAACGCGGGCTCCAGCCAGATACACATGTTGCACATGCTCGGCTCTGTTGACATGAAGGAGCACCCGCACGCATTGCGCAAGAGCACCGGGAACATCCATCTCGTATACGTCCAGCATGGGCGCATCCCAACCCAGATCGCGCGCTGCTCTAGCAGGAAAACATGCGGTCAGATCCTGGGTAACGCTGAAGATGACGCTGACAATTTCGTCAGGTTGCAGGCGGTTACGCTCGGCAATGTGACGAAGCAGCGTCTGAGTAGCATCGCAGATCCCATCGGCGGTATTTGATTCCACGGTTATGGCGCCACGTATCGCTCTCACGTCTCACCCTTCGCCAACCGAAAAAGCGCTTCTAAACCAAGGACATAGCTGAACCATCCGAAACCGGATATTTGACCCGAACAGGCGGGTGCGATCACAGACGTGTGCCTGAAAGGTTCTCTATTTGCCACATGTGACATGTGCACCTCAACTACGGGAATCGGAATCGCGGCGATGGCATCGCGCAGTGCGAAGCTATAGTGCGTCAAAGCTCCGGCGTTTAGTACGACTCCGTCGGCCCATGCGCGGCATTCGTGCAGCGAATCGATGAGGGCTCCTTCATGATTCGACTGGAAAGCGCGTAGCTCGATGGTGCGATGTTCTGCCCATCCAAATAGTCGCTCGTTAATAGCTTGCAAAGAGAGTTGGCCGTAGATCTCCGGTTCCCTATCGCCAGTGAGATTCAGATTGGGTCCGTGAAGGACGAGAAAAGTCGTCATCGACGAGTGCTCACATTCTGTTCAATCTCCTGAAACAGGCGGTCGGCCGGAACGGAAAATATCGCGCCGTTACCTGTGCTTCTGGGGACGGCAACACGATATCGCTCGCCGGAACGCTTCTTATCCCGCGCCAGGTGCCGCATGACCGATTCCATGTCGATCTCGCCTGAACTTTTGGGAAGTCCCAGACCATCAAGCAACGTGAGGAGACGCGTCAAGGTAGCCGTGTCCGTCCAGCCTGATGCCACGCCTAACTTAGTTTCAACCACCATGCCTATGCTCACGGCGTGTCCGTGAGAGACCCGGTACCCGCTGGCAGCTTCGACGGCGTGTCCTACCGTATGTCCGAAATTCAGAAGCATGCGCTCATCGCGCTCAAACGGGTCTCGCTGTACGAGTGTAGACTTCAGCGCCGAGGCCGCACGGATTACCCAGGCAGCGTCCAGCACGGCCCGGGGTGAGGAAAGTCTCTCCAGCGCTGCCACCAACCCGGCATCCTGCATGAACCCTATTTTCACTACCTCGGCCAGACCGTCGCGGAGCGCATCATCGGGGAGAGTCCCTAATACGTCCGGATCTACGATGACGGAGTCGGCGGGCCAGAACGAACCGACCACGTTCTTCGTCCCGCCAAAGTCAACGCCTGTTTTGCCGCCGATTGCGGCGTCGACCTGTGCCAGTAGCGTTGTCGGAGCCAACGTCAGGAGCAAACCACGTAAGTAGGTTGCGGCCACGAATCCTGCCATGTCGCAGACTACGCCGCCGCCCACGCCCAGAATCATCGATTGTCTGTCAAGCGCGGCCCGGGCACATTCCCGATAAAGCGAGACAATCGTTTCGAGTGTCTTCGCACTTTCGCCGGAGTGGACGATTGCGATACGGACCTCTTTTCCTCGAACCTGAAATGAGCGGCGAAGCTGAGCCATAAAGGGCAAATGGCTGACCGTCTCGTCGGTTACAACCAGCACCTGACTGACACCCTCCAGCGCATCAAGATGTTCGGCTATGGTGCCAATTGCGCCCCGCTCAACGTGAATGGTAGAGCCCAGCGAGCGATGTGTCGTTATGGTGAATGCGCGGCCGGGGTCCAGAGCTTGTCCTATCTCCCCAACTACCTCTTCAGGGCTCAGGTGGGACGTGTCAATCGACGCGAAGCTTCCATAGGCGGAAGCGCGCACGCGCAGCAAACGCTCAATCTCTGCGACCGAGGACGATGGCAGCAGTGGCCGGCCGTCAGCGGCTGCGAGGCGCCGCGCAATTTGGGCGGGTTCGCATCGGAGACAGATGACGTGCTGGTGATCGCATATCAGTGTGTGATTGCGACTGTCCGCCAGCAGGCCCCCGCCCGTCGCAATGACCCGCCCATCTCCTGCGCGCAAGCGTTGCATGAGACTGCGTTCCAGAGAGCGAAAATGCTGCTCCCCATGATCGGAAAAGATTTGTTCGATACTTTTGCCGCATTCGTTTTCGATGACCTCGTCGGTATCAATGAAAGGCATCGCATACCGCTCGCCGAGGAGCCGTCCGATCGTGGACTTTCCCGTACCCATAAATCCGGTCAGGATGATGTCCACGATTCCCGCTCCGCGCTGAATCGATCCAGGGTCACAGCCAGGCTGTCAGCACCATAGCGCTCGAGAAATGCGTCGGCGATGACAAACGCGACCATTGCTTCTCCCACAACCGACGCCGCCGGGACAGCACAGATATCGGACCTCTGATACTGTGCCAGTGCGGGCTCACCAGTCGTTATGTCAACGCTTTGCATGGGCGTCAATGTGGTCGAGATCGGCTTCATGGCAGCCCGAATAACTACCGGCTGGCCGTTTGTCACACCGCCTTCCAGTCCACCCGCCCGGTTCGACCCGCGCTTCGTACCAATCGCTCCTGGAAGGATTGCATCGTGCACCGTCGTGCCGGGACGCATCGCATTTTCAAACGCAGCACCAATCTCAACGCCTTTGATCGCATGGATGCTCATAACCGCCTGTGCGAGCCTACCGTCAAGCTTTCGGTCCCAGTGGACATAGCTCCCCAGGCCGGGCGGGACTCCAAAAACGACGACCTCAAATACTCCCCCGAGTGTGTCGCGCTCGCGCCTGGCCGCGTCGATCCGATCGATCATGGCCGACTCGCCGTCCGAGTCCGCCACACGCACAGGGGACGACTCAATCCGTGCACGCACCGAGTCATGTCGGAGATCCTGCGGCTGAACGGTTACATCTCCAATGGAAAGCACCTGGCTTGCAACGTCGATGTCCGCGGCCCGGAGCACAGATTTACAGAGTGCCCCGACCGCGACACGCATCGCTGTTTCTCGCGCGCTCGCTCTCTCGAGGACGATTCTGAAGTCATTCAGGCCATACTTGATTGCTCCAGCAAGATCGGCGTGGCCCGGCCGGGGCACTGTTAGAACGGGCTTCTCTCGTTGCTGTTGCCGGACAAAGTCTCGATTTTCAATCCGTATGGTGATTGGCGCTCCTGTCGTTCGACCTTCGTGCAAACCACCCAAGAACTCGGCCGAATCCCGTTCGATACGCTGCCGCCCACCGCGCCCATGACCACCCTGGCGTCTCCGCAGATCCCGATCGATCGCTTCCTGCTCGATCTCCAGACCGGCAGGCATGCCCTCCACTATCCCGACCAGACACGGACCATGTGACTCACCGGATGTCAGGAAGCGTATCATGCGACTGGCTGCCTTTTCTGCGTGGGAAGTGCATGCCGCATGACCTCCAGGTCAGGCTCGATTCCGGTCCATATTGTGAATGCAGCAGCTGCCTGCGCGAGCAGCATTTCGGTTCCGTCGATCGACGGGCACCCCTGCGATCTCGCCCACTGCAGGAATGGGGTTTGCCTGCCATACACCAGATCCATGGCAGACGTTTGCTCTCCGGCCGTTGCTCCATTGGGTATGGGCGATCTTTTTGCCAGGTGAGCCATGCCCAGAGGTGTCGCGTTGACGAGGAGTTGCGCCCTACTAATCTTGGCGAGCAGCCGTTGATCGTTCGGCCCAACGGCGTCGGTATGGGAGTCTAGGTGTTGCTCAGGCGTTCGAGTCACCACCGTGACTGAGACGCCGCGCTGCCTCAACGCGTGCATGACGGCGCGGGCTGCTCCTCCAGAACCAAACACAAGCGCCGAGTCTCCCTCACGCATAGCGGGCAAGAGCCCAAGTGCGGCGTTAAATCCCTCCACGTCGGTGTTGTAGCCCCGAAGATGCTCCGGCTCACAGACGACGGTGTTGACGGAAGCAGTGGCCACGGCCGTGACATCGAGCTCGTCCATAAAGTTGATTACGGCACTCTTGTGCGGTACCGTCACGTTGAAACCACTCAGCTCGCGCGCCTCTCGACGTAGCCACTGAGGTAGGTTTCGCCTCGTCACCTGGATAGCAAAATAGTCCGCGGGAATCGCGGACGCCCGGAAAGCCGCAGCTTGGATCCTCGGTGAGAGGCTGTGATGGATGGGGTCGCCGATAACCGCATACCGTTTAGGCTGAGTCAATTTTCGCTCCCAGCATCCGAAGGGTGTCGGCAAACGCCGGAAAGGAGACTGCTACAGCTTCCGTGCCGTTAATAAACGACTCTCCCTGCGCGGCCAGTCCGGCAACAGCGCCCAGCATCCCGATGCGGTGATCGCCTTCCGACGTCAGAGTCACTCCACCGGAAAGCCTGGTCGGCCCCCTGACGACTAGTCCATCCATGGACTCTTGCACCGATGCGCCGAGCGCGTCAAGCAGTTTTGCAACTGAGCTCAGCCTGTCCGACTCCTTCACCCGAAGCTCTGAGGCCCCTCGAATAACTGTCGTTCCGTGGCACTGAGTTGCCAGTAGCGCCACGAGAGGGAGCTCGTCGATGAGAAGCGGTACGTCAGCTTCCGCCAACGTGATGGAGGAATGGACGGAACCTGCCACAGTGACATCTGCATAGGGTTCGTTGCAGACTTCCCGCAGGTTCTCAATGCGGACTATAGCACCCATTTCTTCAAGCACCCCAAGAAAGCGGGTTCTCGTGGGATTAACTCCAACGTCGCGCACGCAGACGGACCCACCAGTCATCGCAGCCGCTGCAAAGAGAAACGCTGCCGAGGAAATGTCGCCGGGAATCTCCATGCGCAGGGGAGAAGGGCGCTGGTCACCGTCAATTTCGATCCAATCCTGCGCTTTTCGCACAGCTACACCCGAAGCGGTCAGGAGACGCTCGGTGTGGTCTCGCGAGACGAGTGGCTCGTAAACCGACGTTTTTCCCTCGGCCAGCATTCCGGCGAGCAAGACAGCGGATTTCACCTGGGCACTCGCGACGGGAAGTCGATAGACGATTCCGTGGAGCCGATCCCCATAGATCGAGAGAGGGGCATGTCCGTCTTCGGCACACACCTGTGCGCCCATATTCTCCAATGGCTCGATGATGCGCCGCATGGGACGGCGTGAAAGAGACGCGTCGCCGGTGAGGACCGTGTTGAAACTGTGGCCGGCAAGTATACCCGCCAATAAGCGCATCGTGGTGCCGGAATTGGCACAGTCCACTGGATCCTCGGCCACGTGGAGTGTTGTGCCGATGATTTCCGTCAGGTGAGGCTCCAGGTCGTAAATCAGCGTTCCCAACTGCCGCAAAGCAGAAGCAGTGGCGCGAACGTCGGCGCCGGTCGGAAGATTCCGAAGAATACTGCGCCCCTCCGCCATGGCGCCCAGCATGAGTGCGCGATGTGCGATTGATTTGTCGCCGGGTACGTGCGTTTCCCCCACTACTGAGCTCGGACGAAGTCGCCAGCTCATGTGGTTGGCCGCCGAATGTTTGAAGCCGCCTCCTGGCCCCGAAGAAGTAATGAATCAAAGTCATCCCAGCGACCTTCATCTAGCGCTTGCATCACTTCATCAAGGTTCTTCCGATAGTGAGCCAGTGCGGACAGAATAGGTTCCCTGTTCTCAACCGCTATGTCGTGCCACATTCCGCGATCGCCTGACGCCAGTCGAAGCATATCGTGGAGACCAGGACCGGCCAGGCGATAGTCTCCGGGTTCGCAGCTAAGCGCGAGCGCCGTGGATGCAAGGTAAGGCATGTGACTCGTCCGCGCCACAATCTCGTCATGAAGAGCGGCCTCGAGAACAAGGGGATACGCGCCAAGTGATTCAACCAGCCGACGTGCGGCAAGGAGGGCTTCGCTCGTCGTCCGGCTTGAAGGGACAAGAGCAAAGGGACGTTTCTGGAATAGATCAGCGCGAGCACTTTGTGGACCGGTAGATTCTGTTCCGGCCATTGGGTGTCCTCCCACAAAGCGTTCCGCATGCGGCAGCCGTTCCATGGCTTCAATCACGGAATCTTTCACGCTTGCCGTATCGAGAACGGTAGCACCACTCTCCGCGGTCTCGTCAATCTCGGCCACCACGTGAGGAACAGCCGCTATAGGAACTGCCACAACCACCATCTCGGCGCCGGCCACTGCCGATCTCAAAGTCGTGGCTAGTTCGTGAATCAACGCGAGTTCGTGAGCGACCTCCGCGGTTTCCGAATTTTCATCGAATCCGCAGACGTGGTGTCCCGCACGCTTCAACGCTGCTGCCACCGATCCACCAATGAGCCCCAGGCCGACGACCGCAATACGGCCCACTAGAGGGAGCGTCCAACGGCCCTGGCAACAGGCCGCAGCTCGTGCATCAGAGATTGGAACCTATCAATACGCAGCGATTGAGGCCCGTCCGATAGCGCTTCGAGCGGACGTGGATGAACCTCCACCAGCAGTCCATCAGCTCCAGCCGCGACCGCGGCGCGCGCAACGGGAGCTACAAACCTCCATTTTCCCGTGGCATGGCTTGGATCGACCAGAACAGGAAGGTGCGTGAGGTGCTGGAGCACAGGTACTGCGCTGATGTCGAGCGTAAATCGGGTCGAATTTTCGAAGGTACGAATGCCTCGCTCGCACAGAATGACGTTGGGGTTACCGTTTGCCAGGATGTACTCGGCGGACATCAGCAGCTCTTCTATAGTTGCGCTCATTCCCCGCTTGAGAAGAACGGGGTGATTGCATCGCCCAATTTCCTGAAGAAGCGCAAAATTCTGCATGTTGCGTGCGCCGACCTGCAGAATATCAACATGTCGGGCGACCAGCTCCACGTCGTCGGGCGTCAGTACTTCGCTCACGACCACCAGTCCAAGCTCCCTCCGGACTGTGTCCAGCATCTGAAGGGCGGCCTCGCCCAGTCCCTGGAAGCTGTATGGTGAGCTGCGTGGCTTGAAGGCACCACCACGAATGACGCGGCATCCGGCATCCTTCACGGCGCGAGCAGTCTCCCAGAGCTGCTCTTCGCTCTCGACTGAACACGGACCGCCGATGACCGTTACCGCCTCTCCGCCAAACTGCACCCCGTTGACGTCGACCACTGTATTCCAGGGTCGAAAATCGCGACTTCCAAGCTTGTACGGCTTGGTGACCTGAACCATGTGGTCCACGCCCGGGAGAAATTCCAGGGATGACAGCTGTTCGGGTGAACTGTGGCCAATAACCCCGACGATGGTGGTTTCCTCTCCCTCCGAGACATG
>DASVZE010000238.1:0-5436 GCA_036391775.1 Chloroflexota bacterium
CGCCCCGTGGCCACCAGTAGATGGGTAGTGCAGAGCTTTTCTTGCCGGCTGGAGGTGTCGAGCGTTAACTCAATGGAACCGACTGTGCCGCTCACCTCGGCCGCCGACGTCCCGGTAAGGATCTCTATGCCATCCTGCTTCAGGATCTCCACCAGAGCGTCGGCCACATCATGATCCTCGCGGGGAATCAGGCGCGGACCGTGCTCAACGATCGTGACGCGGCTTCCCAGGCGGCGGAATAATTGTCCAAACTCAAGTCCAATGTAGCCGCCGCCGAGAATCCCCAGATGTTCCGGCACGGCGTCAAGTTCCATGATGGAGGTCGAGTCGAGATATGGAATACCGTCGAGGCCGCTGATCGGCGGAATGATGGGACGGGTCCCTGTATCGAGGAACACCCGGTCGGCGCTCAGCTCTCTTCGTTCCCCTTCCTCGAGCGTTACCTGGAGGAGCCGGGGCCCGATAAAGCGTGCCTCGCCCATGATGATCTCGACGCCACCGTTCCGTATGCTTCTCTCACTACCAGAGCGAAAGCTCTCGACAATGTCGCGTTTGCGCTGCCGGATTCGCCTCATGTCGATATCGGCCGGGCCGTGCCCGACGCCGTACTCCGCCGAGCGTCTCACGAGATACGCCACGCGGCCACTGGCAATCATGGTCTTGGTGGGCGAGCAGCCTGTATTAATGCAAGTACCGCCGATGTGCTCGCGCTCGATCAACGCCGTCCGGTAGCCCGAGGCAACCAGAGCGGTCGACAGTGGACCGCCGCCCTGTCCTGACCCGACGACAACAGCGTCATACTTTTCGACCATTCGGGCCTCCTGGAACTCATCATGATGTACGTCATGAGCGTACCAGGTAGAAGATCGAGGTCAGCCGCCCGCGCCATTCTTGCCACTGCCGGTAGGGGTCACAAAGCGGCCGTCGTAGAGGTGGACAGTGCGATCGCAGCGGGCGGCGACCAACGGATCGTGTGTTACCACGATCAGCGTCTTGTGGAAGCGTCGCTTGAGGTCGATCAGCAGCTGAAGTATCATCTCCCCGTTCAACGTGTCAAGGTTGCCGGTCGGCTCATCGGCAAAGATGATCTCGGGATCGTTTGCCAGCGCTCTGGCGAGCGCGACCCGCTGCTGCTCTCCACCGGATAGCTGTGCCGGCAGATGGTCCTGACGGTGGCCGAGGCCCACGAGCTCGAGCAGCGCACTGGCTCTGGGACCAGGCTTGAATCCGGAACGTGAGCTCAACATCATAGGAAGCTCCACGTTCTCGCGTGCGGTCAGCGTGCCGATCAGATTGAAGTTCTGGAACACAAAGCCGATGCTCTGATTACGTACGCTGGCAAGAGCGTTCTCGCGCATGCCTGTAACATTCTCGCCGTTGATCCAGACCTGCCCTGCGGACACCGCGTCCAGCGCGCTCAAGCAAGCAAGTAGCGTGCTCTTGCCCGAACCGGACGGACCCGTGATGGCAAGTATCTCGCCCCTTTTAACCGCTAGGTCGATCCCTTTGAGCACGTCGATCTGGTTATCCAGCTCGCCGTACTCCTTGGTCACGCCGCGTGCTTCGACCGCGAATTCGCAGTCAAGCGGCTGAACGTCGGTCGTCTCGGGGTCGAGCAGTGCGTACATGGTTGCGCGTGTCTCCCTTCTTTGTGCCTTGAAGATATCGGGAGCCACTTAGCAGACACTTAGCTGGAAGCTCCGGCATATCCGCAAACCGACGTACATACGTACGTACGTAGAGGGCAACAGCTGCCACGACGTGGTCAATGTCCTTTACAGGACGGGGAATCGGCTATTATGTCGATTGGAACTGCATGGAAACTTCACTCCGCGTGCTCTATGTCGGTCCGTCGGACGCCGGCGCGCGTCCGCTGGTGGACGAATTCGAGCGTAAAGGCTATAACGTCCACTACGGGCGAGTCGAAACGCCCGAGACATTGAACGCCGTCCTGGCGGATCACGGCTGGGACGTCGTCCTGATCGAGTACGGGGCCCGATACTTCATCGGCTTTGAAGCGCTCAAACTGGTGAAGCAGCATGATTGGAATCTGCCGGTCATCATCGTGAGTGAACCGGATCTGGAAGAGCAGGCCGTTGCCGCCCTTCACGTCGGCGCCAACGATTACGTGCTGCGTGGCTCTCTGGCGAGACTGGTTCCCGCCGTGCAACGCGCGGCGCGTGAAGGGGAAGCGAGTCTGTTGAGTCGCCGGGCAGAGGACGCCCTGCGGCAAAGCGAGGAGCGCTATCGCGAGCTGGTCGAAAACGCAAATGATGTCGTGCTTTCGACCGACCTATCGGGAAACTTCACTGCACTGAACAAGGCAGGCGAGCAGATCAGCGGCTATTCCCGTCAGGAGCTGACGGCAATGAACATGGCGCAGGTGCTGACTCCCGAAAGTCTGCGCCTGGCCCAGCAAATGATTCAGCTCAAGCTGCAAGATAACCGCCCCACCACCTATGAGGTCACCATGATCGCCCGCGGTGGGAAGCGGGTGCCGCTGGAGCTGAGCACTCGACTGATCTACCATGACGGCCGTCCGGTGGCGGTGCAGGGCATTGCCCGAGACATCACGGAGCGCAAGCAGGCGGCCGAGGCACTGCGGGAAAGCGAAGAGCGCTATCGCAGTCTGTTCGAGAACGCAAGCGACATCGTCTACACGCACGACCTCGGCGGTACCTTTACCTCGGTGAACGCGGCGAGTACGCGCGTCACCGGGTACACGCCGGAGGAGATCATCGGACGCAATATCTCGCGGCTCCTGGCTCCCGATCACCTGGAGAGAGCGCGAGAAATGATCCGCTGGAAGCTGGCTGCCGGCAATCCCACCACATACGAGGTCGACATTATCACCAAGGACGGCCGGCGCCTCACCCTGGACATCAATAGCCGCCTGATGTATCGGGGGGGTGAAGCCGCCGGCGTGCAAGGCATCGCGCGGGATGTAACCGAACGGCGGCGCGCCGAGGAAGAGCTGCGCGCGCGCGAGCAGAAGCAGCGTATTGTGGCCGAGATCGGCCAGCATGCGCTGGCAAGTACCGACCTGGAAGCGCTTTTTGACGACTCCGTGAGTGCCGCGGCGGAAACTCTCGGAGCAGAGTACTGTTCCCTGCTGGAACTGAGCAGCGACGGCTCACAGCTCGCATCGAGGGCAGGCGTTGGATGGCACAGCGGCGTAGTGGGCGCGGCAAGCGTCGGGTCCGGTCCTGAGTCGCAGGCGGGATACGCCCTGGCTACACAGGAGCCGGTTATCGTCGACGATATCGAATTGGAAACTCGATTTACTGTGCCCGCGATACTGCATGAGCACAAGGTACGAAGCGGAATGAGCGTCATCGTGCATGGACGAGATCGGCCGTTCGGTGTGCTCAGCGTCTTCTCTGGGCGGCAGCGAAGCTTCTCGCCGGATGACGTGCACTTCTTGCAGTCCGTGGCGAATATCATGGCGACGGCCATCGAGCGCAAGCGGCTGGAGGAGGAGCGGGCAAGACATAGTAAAGAGCTGGCGACGCGAGTTCTGCAGGCGCAGGAAGCCGAGCGCAAGCGCATCTCGCGAGAGCTGCACGATGAGACGGCGCAGACGCTGTCCATTCTGCTGACAAACCTCGACCTCGTCGGGAGACATCTCCCCGCCGGCAACGCGATGCTCAAATCGAGCTTCGAGCGCGCCGGATCGCTGGCCAGGCGGGCGCTGGACGAGACGCGAGCACTGTCGCACGATCTGCGTCCGACCATTCTGGACGACGCCGGTCTGGTTGCGGCGCTGGAGTGGCTGGCGCAGGCCCATGAAAGCTTTTTCGCGGGACATGTGAGCGTCGATGCCGAGGCACCTTCTCCCGGTGCCCTGACCCCGGAGATCGAAGTGGCGCTGTTCCGCATCGCACAGGAGGCTCTGACCAATGCCGGCAAGCACGCTCATGCCACACACGTCCGGTTGTCTCTGTTTTTCACCGCGCGGGCAGTGCACCTGTCACTTGAAGACAACGGACGTGGCTTCGATCGGCGGCATGTGCCCAATCCAACGAGGGAAGGGCGGCTCGGGCTTTACGGCATGCAGGAGCGGGCCGCTCTGCTCGGGGGGACGCTGGCCATCCACACGTCGCCGGGTAGAGGCACAACTGTAGAGGTGGAGTTACCGCTGGCAGAGGCGCCGGCGACCCCGCTTGAAGCATTCAGCAGCTCGACAAGCAGAGTTGTGTCATGACAATCCGTGTGCTGGTGGCGGACGATCACTGGATCGTTCGAGAGGGACTACGAAATGTGCTTGCCTCCGAGCCGGATATCGAGGTCATCGGCGAGGCGGAAGACGGTCATCAAGCTCTGGAGATGACCGAGAAGGTTCGGCCGGATGTGGTGGTCATGGACATCGCCATGCCCAACCTCAATGGATTGGAAGCGACTCGCCAGATCCGGCGGCGCTCACCATCGGTCAATGTCGTGATCCTGACCATGCACGAAGACAAACTGTACTTCTTGCAGATCGTCAAAGCGGGGGCCATGGGATGCGTTTTGAAACGCTCTATGGGGCGCGAGCTGGTCGAGGCCATCCGCGCCGCCGCCCGCGGAGAGAGTCACTTCCCCTCGGCCATGGTAACCACGGTCGTTCAGGACTACAGGCGATTGCTGGACAGTCCTGTGTCGGAAGACATGAATCCGCTCACCGAGCGCGAGCGTGAAATCTTGCAGCTCGTGGCCGAGGGGCAGACTAATCGCGAAATCGCAGACCTGCTGACCGTATCGATCAAAACCGTCCAGACCCACCGGGCGAATCTAATGGAAAAGCTGGGGGCGCACGATCGAACCGACCTGGTGAAGTTCGCTATAAAGCTGGGGCTAATACCGGCAGACTAGAACACCCCTCGCGAGCGAGCCCGCGAAGGGTGTCTAAAGCTCACGCCTAATCGAACACTACTTCGGGACAGACACTCGTACAACCTGGCCGGCGCCCGGTCCCATGTCGCCAAAGTTCGACACGTAGATATTGCCGTCGGGGCCAAATGTCATCGCGGTCGGGAACATGAGCCCTTTGGCGATGGTTGTCGGCGCGCCGGATGCGTTGACGCGAACGACCTGGCCGGTAAACGGTGCAGGGCCATTGCTCACGCCGCTCAGCTCGAGAGCGTAGAGGCGGTTCTGCGAATCAAACCCGATGCCGGTCACGGCAGTGAGACCGGTAGCGTAGACGCTGACCTGGCCGGACGGTGTGACCTGGTAGATGTTCTCTCTTCCTGCTTTGGTCGGGAACTCGCCCAGCATTCCCACGTAAAAGTTGCCGTTGTGATAGACGATCGTGGTCGGTCCCGGCCACGGCTGGGCGGACATATCCACCAGCCGCGTAACAGACGTCGTCCACGGAGAGGCCACATCGATATCGCCCGCGTTCGGGTTGGCAACGACCAGCTGATTGTTGGCCACAGTCATGCTGTACCAATCACC
>DASVZE010000239.1:0-5854 GCA_036391775.1 Chloroflexota bacterium
GTGATCGATGGTCCTCCTGGCATCAGTGTATGGTGTCACGGACACTGAAAGTGCTCTTTCAGTACTTCCGGCGCAGAACCTTCTTCAGGCAGGCACTCGCACCTGCGGTATCCTGATTCCGATCCACTGCTGCTCTAACGGGGAATATGATGCCGCTAAAAGACCTGAAATGTAACAGCTGCTCACCGAGTCCATGCATGATACGTGGGCTGGCACCGATGATGCGACATGGCGCCGCATGACGGAGCGAGCACTCCATGACATAGAAGAGTTGGACCCACAGCAGATCCTTAATAGGCTACAGGCGGTAGTGGACCGGCAGACGGTGGATACCGAGATAGGGCGCATTGTTATGCCCGGTCCCACCTACCTGGGCATCTGGGCCCGGGACACGGGTATCGTCACCCTGGGCTTGAACCGGCTGGGCGACCTGGACCTCGCACGAGAGCTCTTGCACCGCTACTGGAGCTACCAGATCGGACCCGACTCCGATCCCACCTCCTTTGTCTTCCGCAACAAAGGGTACTCAGACTGGACCGAGGCATATGCCTTTCATCCCTCGCACGAGCAGCTACAGGCCGAAATTGGGGCTTTCCCAACCACTGTCTACATCCAGACGCCCAATTTTCCGCCCGGCACGTGCGAGATCTATGCGAGCCGGGCAGACCCGGACAGCGTGGGCTGGCTGATTATCGCCTTACACGACTATTACGTTCGCAGCGGCGATCTCGATCTGCTGCGCGAGCTTGCTCCCGCGGTGGTGCGCGCCGTCTCCTATCTCGAGCGGCGTGATGAGGATGGTGATCACCTGCTGGAGCAGGGCCCAAATGAGGATTGGGCCGATATACTTCTGCGCCGTGGCAAGGTTTCGTATACCCAGGCCATCTGGTTTCGATGCCTGGAGGCCGCCGCCGGAATTTTCGATGCCGTGCGCGAGCCCGGACGAGCTGCACGCTACCGCTGGCAACGAGAGGCGGTACACCGCGCGATCAATCGTGTGCTTTTTACACCACACGGCTTCTATGCCAATTACGTGACAGATCAGGGCGTCTCCCTGCGGCGCTCGCTCGATACCGCGCTCCTGGTCGCTTTCGGCGCCTGCGATGTCAACCAGGGGCGGCGTGTCCTGGAGAGACTGGACACGCTGGATGGACCGTTCGGTCTATCCGTAGTCGAGCCCGGCTACGCGCCGGATGCCATAGGCCCCTCCCACTATCCGCCCGGGCAGTATCAAAATGAGGGCATCTGGCCCTGGATCAGCTCCTACCTGGCGCTGGCCTGGGCGAGAGTCGGCGAAGATGGTCGCGCACAGGAGATCATTCACGCGCTGTCGCGGGCGCAGCAGGATACAACCTACGAGTGGATCGATAGTCTGACAGGGGAGTGCTACCATCCGGAGTTTGCAACCGGGGCTGGAGCAATGGCGTGGGTCATTACCGAGAGCGGACTGACTGGATAGACGGTTCCGGCCGGCAGGTGTCATCCAAAGAGCTTGTTACACTATCGCAGCCTTGGATTCGGGCTGATCACACGCCTTGAACGTACTTGCACCGCCCTCCAATGCCACCGCCTCCGTACCTGTGTCCCGTGTTCGCCGAGCTGCGATTGGCCGCGCGGACCTGTGTCTGGTGGCAGCCGTCTGCTTGTCGCTCATCGCTCTGCTGGTTCGGATGTACAACCTGGATCATGAACCACTGTGGCTGGATGAGGGCTACACTCTTCTCTTCTCCAGCCTGGATCTGCCACGGCTCCTGACGATCGGCGGCGCGCACGAGCATCCCCCACTTTTCTACCTGTTGACTCACCTCCTTATGCAGCTCGATCACTCGTACCTGGTGATCCGGTCGATTTCGGCCGTTGCCGGATCATGCAGTGTGCTTGTGCTGTACTTGCTCGGTGCCAGACTCTGGGGCCGACCAGCCGGTCTGGTGGCTGCCGCGCTCCTCACCGTCGCGCCATTTCACGTCTGGTTCAGCCGGGATGGGCGCGCGTATGAGCTGGCGGGATTATTTCTCTTACTCTCCTATTTGTTCCTGTTCACGTCGCTGGAGCGGCCGTCTCCCGGGACCTGGGTGGGATACGGCGTGTGCCTCGCGCTCTGCCTCTATACCGAGTACACCACGGTGTTTGTCCTGCTGCCCCAGGCCATATTGCTGCTGCAGGCAAGGCGGCAGGGGATGGCGCGCGCCATGCTCTCATCCTGGCTCCTGGGTGTCTTGCTGCTTCTCCCCTGGCTTGGCATGCTGGCAAGAAACGTCTCCAGTGTCGCCGGCGACTACTGGATTCCGGTGCCCACTCCTGATAGGGTAACCAACACGCTCCTGGAGTTCCTCGGCGGCGTGACTCCGTGCCCCGCATATCCCTGTACCGGGAGCGAGGCTCAGGTACCGTTGCTTGTCGGTCACGAGCAGATAGCCGCCGCTATCTTGATAACAGCAGTCGGGCTGACAACGCTCTGGAGCGCCGTTCGCGTTGATGTCCGGCTCCTTACCATCTGCTTCTGGCTGGTCCTCCCTTTTGTGCTGGTTCTGCTGCTGGCGACGCGTCGCTCGCTGTATCTTGACCGGGTCTTTCTCGATGCAACGTATCCTCTGTACTTATTGATCGGCGCGCTGGTAACGTCTCTGGCACAGAGAAAAGTGTTCGGCGGTTTGGGCGTTGTGGCCGCCGTCTTTCTCTTCATTGCAAGCACTGCCAACACGCGACTGGTTTATTCCCAGTCCCTCAATCCGGATTGGCGCACCGCCTCCCGCGAGTTCGCCGCCGTCTATCGTTCCGGTCAGGCAGTCGTCTACAACCCGGGTGTGCTACAGAGTTTGGTTGGTGCTTATCTTCCTGCCGGTTTGCTCCCGACGCGCCAAGTCCGGCTCTGGTATCACGGTTACCTCGATCTTCCCGGCTGGCAGCAGCGCTTTGCTCGGTTGAAGTCGCGGATCCTGAACGATTCCACTGTTCCCGCGGGCCAGCGTTACGCGCGCTTCGACGACGCGATTCGTGACAGAGAGCTGCAGCCACTGCTCGGTCATGCGCCACAGGTGTGGTTGCTGACCGAGGATTACAGCGGGCTCAGTGATGCGCGCCGCTGGTTTCTGCTGCACGGTTATGAGCCGGTATTGAGTGAGCTCTACCCGGGAGACGCGCGATTGGAGCTGTGGGTACGCGGCGGTCCGGATATCGTGGGCCCGCCGATCTGGCGCGCCGCGTCGGGTGCGCGCTGGCAGATTTCGGGCGAGATCTCTCTGAGCCGGAACGTCATAACCGAACAGGGACACGCGCTCGCCGTATCCTCCTTTTCCGCGACCTCCGGTCAGCTCTATAGCGTGAACGTAGAGTATAGGACGTTTCCCCCGGGAAGCGCTTCGGTGTCTATACAGACATTCAATTCATCGGGCCAGGTCGTGGGAAGCATGGTTGATCGCTTCGGCACGTTACTCAACAGCTTCCCGCGTACCGAGTGGTATCTGCTTCCGGCTACCGGCGTCTGGACGATGCAACCCTTTGGTTTCATTGCGCCTCCAGGCGCCACGCGCGCCGTGATCAGGTTGCAGACATCCTGGGGCATGACGCAGTGGCGTCACCTCGTGGTCTATCAACAACATCGGTAGGGTAAAGCTAACGCCTTGTTAGCCGCGCCGTGAACGGTGGTTAACGCCGTCAGGAAACCAGAATAAGCCCCGGTGCACGCCATATACCGTATGACAGGTTCCCCGTGGGATCGGTAACCGTAAACTCGGCGTCAAAGCGCTGGCCCACCGCCGATGCCGGAAAAACAAAGCTCCGTTGCAACACGTGGACGCCCGGCAAAGCACTGGTCAGCTTGTTGCCGGTGTCACCACTCAACACGGTTCCCGATGGGGACGTGCTCAAAGCCCGGAAGTGCAAGACAACCCGCCGGCACTGTGGCGCGGTGTTTGACACCGTGTAGCTCAGTGTGACCGGCTGGTTCGCCCGGGGACGGATCTCGCTCATATAGATGTTGGTCAGACGCACATCGCCGGTTTGTGCTGTCGCGCAGCCACCGGTAGGAGACTGGGCCGTTGGTTTGATGACGTTCCGGTGGCGCGCGGTGCCGGCCGGGTGCTTGATATGAGGTGGCACGGCCGCCGCGGGAGGGGTGCTCTGGGACGAGCCGTTCACCAGGTGATTCACTGCCCGATAGGCGTATAGACCACCTCCCATTGCCAGCAGCACGACGAGGAGCCAGATGGCGCTGGTGAAGCCGATAGAGCGCCTTTTCTTGATTGCTACAGGTCGCCCTGGAGATGCCGGTTGAGGGAGCGGCGGTTGGGCAGCCGAAGGCGCGGCGGGAACGGGCGCAGACGAAATCTCCTGCTCCGCTATGGATGGCGGGGGAGGAACCGGCTCGTTGCGCGGAGCAGACGACACCGGAGGCATGTAGAAGTACGTCGGCGTTTCACCCTTTTCCTGCAGCAGATGTTCGTGTAGGGCGGCAGCGAAAGCGCCGGGAGTACGATATCGATTATCAGGATTCTCCTCGAGCGCGCGCATGACTACTTCCGCCGCCGAAGGAGGGAGGGCTGCCGTGGAGTGAACCAGAGCGTCGTAGAGAGGCATCCCAAATTGAGCTGGAGGTGAGCCGGTAAGCATCTCAAAGAGCAGAGCACCGAGTGAATAGATATCCGAGCGCTGATCCGGCTTTGCTCCTCTCTCGACCTCAGGGGCAGTATATGGGTTACGCGCGTCCGCGAAGAGCGGTCGTGTTGCCTGGCTGTGCTGCAGCACGTCCCACACGCCATAATCCGTCACTTTTGCGTGTCCATTGTGCGGAATGAGCACGTTTTCCGGCTTCAAATCACCGTGGATCAGGCCGTAGCGCAGGGCAAAGTCAAGGCCGAGGCCAATTTGCCGGCCGATACGAAACGCTTCGTCAAAGGGAAGCGATGTCTGCCGGCGGAGCAGATCACGAAGGTTGCCGCCGGGGACGAACTGCATGACGACGAATGGCTCGTCGCCATCGCTTCTCACTTCATAGACAGAGACGATATCGGGGTGATCGGGCAGTGCGACAAGACGAGCCGCTTCCTTCTCAAAAACCTCTGCAACTCGTCTCTCGGATGCCAGGTGATGGGCAAGGATCTTGATCGCCACCACTCGCTCGACCTGGTGATCCCAGGCACGATATACCTTGCCCAGCATCCCACTGCCGATGGTCTCGAAGATCTCGTATCGATCTCCCAGCATCTGCCCCCGCGGTTGCTGGCCCTCGGGGAGAGGCATTGATGTTGGCGTTGGTCCGTCCACATTTAATCCGTTTGCACTAATTGTGCATGTTTTGACATAAGCATAGGCCAGTAATGGAAACGAACGGACAGAGACAAAGTAACGATCGGTGTGCAGCCGTGCCGGCAGATCACTAGAATAGAAGCCAATCATGATCCCAGAACGTGCCGCGTTTCCACCGGACGCGATCGATGACGACCTCACGCTCTCGCCGAGGACGTTTCGAACCGTCTTCGAGCAATCTCCCATAAGCACACAGATCCTCGCACCGGATGGCAGGACCATTGCCGTGAATCGAGCCTGGGAGGAGCTATGGGGGGTGACGGTGGAGCAGATCGCCGGTTACAACATACTCGCGGATAGCCAGCTGGTCGAGCGTGGAGTTATGCCTTACATACGGCGAGGATTCGGGGGCGAAGCGGTCTCCATCCCGCCGGTGAAGTACGTCCCAAACGAAACCATACCTGGAGTCAGCACCGTCCCCTATCGCTGGGTGAGCGGATTCATCTACCCCGTGCGGGATGCTGGTGGTACGATCCGCCAGGTTGTTCTCACCCATGAAGACATAACCGAGAAGGTGAAGGCGGAGGAAGCGCTACGCGAAAGCGAGGCG
>DASVZE010000240.1:0-13392 GCA_036391775.1 Chloroflexota bacterium
AACAGGAAGAGCAGCTTTGAGTCCGACTCCGAGCAGTAGGTTTGGAACCGCGCTTGGTTCCACCACCTCTGGCTCAATCTTCAAGGACACGACACGCTCCCGGTCCGCAAAGCTTCTCAGAATGGCAAGCATCGACCGGAGAAGGGCAGGATCTGAGTAATCCAGCACCGGTCCCTTCGGCACGTACGCTAGTCTGCCGAACCCGTAGGGAAGAGTACGGATCAAAATTTGTGCTCCCGCTCGGATTCCGTCGTCATCCTGAAGCGCCAGACGGACGGCTCGCCAACCGGAGCGGGCCTTTATCTCACCCCACTCCCAGGACTGGAGTATGTGACCTGATGGTGCGCGGGCGACAAAATCGTTCCAGGCCATTCGATCTGTGGACTGAAGTAATGCAATCTTCATGACGTGTGAAAGAGAGGGGCGACATTGTGTATCTCGCGTCAAGTGCTGATGCGACGCCCATGCAAGCGCAACAGTATAGCCCGGGCACCATGATATACTGGCCGTGAAGTCAACTGGGGAGGGAAGGCCATTAAGGTCGTCGTTGGCGCCGTCGTTGCGGTCATCGTCCTTGTGGCACTCGTTGTACTTGCCTTCCTGAACGGGCAGGCCCTGGTCGACGCCTTCCTGATACTTGCTGCTCTACTATCGATCATTGCATTCGCATTGTTAGGGTATGCAGCGCTCCAGATCGTGGCGCTTGTTAAAGAGGTTCGCGGTGAGATCAAAGTGCTGATTGGCACCGCTCAGGAAACCATGATCGAGGTCCGCGGAACGACTCAGTTCATCAGCGACACTGTTGTCCGGCCCGTCTCCCAGGCGGCCGGATTCGTCAGCGCCACACGCGCCACACTCAAGGCCTTTACCGAGCCGCTGTACAAGCGCAGGAGCTAGCTGTGAGTGTGCTCAACCACATCGCGCAGGTGGCGGCCGTCATTCTGCTGATCGAAGTGATCGTAGTTGTACTGTTGATGGGCGGCATCTTTGGGGGACTGGCTTTCGGCTTGCGCTGGGTGCGTGGAAAGGTCGGCCTGGTGTCGCGACACGCAAATCACTATCTGGCTCTTGGACGCAGCTGGCTCGACAAGGGCCTAAATGCAGCTGCTCTACCCGTCATCAAGGGTGCGGCCTGGAGCGATCAGCTGGGCGCGACCGTGGCTGGAGTGAGAACGCGGGTCAGGGATCTCCAGTTGCGCCGGCAAGCCGTACCGGCGGCCGGTCCAGCGATCATGGCAGCTGAGGCCACGGAAGAGCCCGATATCCTGGTCTGAGAGCTTGACCGCATTCCCAGTGCGCCGGCTAGACGTCGCACTCCTGACCGTTGTCCAACGGCGCACGTCTCGACAGCCGGCAAGATGGTTGTGGCGGGAGCGGGATCGTCAGATGGCGGCGGGAAGCGGATTCATCTCGATATAGAAGCAGCCGGAGCCGTGAGTCGCCCGTAGTCGGGCAGCGTCTCAGGTCCGAGTAAAGGTCGCGCATAAACCCGAAAGGCGTCGGTCGTACCGCGTCCATCTGCGGTCAGAAACTCGTCCGGCAGGAGTCTTTGTCGGTTTGCAATATCCGCTAGTGGCACCGGCGTCGTGTGCGACGAGTACGGATCATTGCTGTCCCGCACGATAGAGACCATCACGTTTGTGTGGCCGGCGAGTGCGAGCCGTACGGCAGCGCGGCCTACCTCCGACGCTTCAGCTCGATCCACGCTTGAAACGCAGAGCGACGACATTCGCTGCAGGCTCCCGGGTTTGTCGTATCGCGTGCGCAGTCCCAGCTCCTGGGAGACCAGGCGGCACATGGTTTCGGCGGTTCCTCGCAAGAGTGGGTGACCAAACGCATCAACTTCCTGGCTGGCGTCGGAATCGGCGAAAGGCCGGCCGGCTTCATCGCGCACCGTCTCAGTCAGTACCGCGACTACACGTCCGTACATGCGATACACGCGCTCAACATCTTTTACAAGCTCGGAACGCGAAACCGGGCGCTCCGGCAGGTACAGAAGATGTGGGGCATCCTCTTTTTCCAGCTTTCCCAGGGTCGACGCAGCCGCAACCCAGCCGGCATTTCGTCCCATAACCTCCATGAATTTCACAGGATACATGGTCGGCATGGACTCGGTGTCTTTGGCGGAGTCCATGGTAGCGATTGCCAGGTACCGGGCGATGCTACCGTAGCCGGGAGAATGATCGGTGACCGGGAGGTCGTTATCGATGGTTTTAGGCACGGCGATAGCAGATAATTCGTAACTCTCGGCGTCGGCGTGCAAGGCCAGTCTGTGCACCGTATCCGCCGAATCGTTGCCTCCGATGTAGAGCAGAGCGTGAATGTCGTGATCACGGCAGAAGTGGAGCAGCGTTTCGACGTCTGACTCCGATAGCCTGTGACGGGATGAGCCGAGCGCCGCTCCCGGCGTCCGCTCCAGGCGGCCGAGATCCTCCTCTCCAAGATGCGTGAGGTCGACCAGGTCGCGCTCCAGCGCTCCCTCGGCGCCGCGCCGCATCCCCCAGATGCGCTCGAAGCGGCCACTCCCTCGTGCCTCGCGGATGATTCCCACCAGGCTACTGTTGATAACAGCCGTGGCGCCGCCTGCCTGGCCGACAAGGAGCGTGTTACCCATGTACCTTCACCTTCAAGTCTAGAGAATTCGGGTCCTGGAGCCATTCCTATACTGGTATTGAAGAAGCCAGGACATATCTCATGACCGATCAGATATACCTTGACCATGCCGCCACGACTCCCATCCGGGCCGAGGTGCGAGCCGCCATGGAGCCGTGGCTCTGGGAAAACTACGCAAACGCGTCCAGCGTGTATCGCATGGCGCAATCGGCTCGATCAGCTCTGGACAGGGCTCGCGATTCGGTAGCGGCCTGTCTCGGCGCTACACCGGCCGAGATTGTCTTTACCAGCGGTGGTACGGAGAGCGACAACGCAGCCATCAAGGGGGCCGCTTTTGCGCGGAGGGATGACGGCCGACATCTCGTGACCACCACCATAGAACATCACGCAGTTCTTCATCCCTTCGAAGAGCTGCGCGAGCGGTTCGGTTTCGAGGTGACGGTGGTTCCGGTCGAATCTAACGGCATCGTTAATGTGGATACCCTCACCGCATCGCTTCGCCCTGACAGTACACTCGTGTCCGTCATGTGGGCGAACAATGAGATCGGTACGATCCAGCCGATTGAGCAAATTGCGGCACTCACGCGCGAGCGGGGCATTACCCTGCATGTCGATGCTGTCCAGGCTGCCGGTGCGGTCTCCATAGACCTTCAAAATGTTCCTGTAGATCTTCTAAGTATCTCTGCTCACAAGTTTTACGGGCCAAAGGGAGTGGGAGCACTGTATGTGCGGCGCGGCACGCCCTGGTGGCCGCTACTGACTGGAGGAGGACAGGAGCGCAACCGCCGTGCCGGGACGGAAAACGTCGCCGGCATTGTAGGTCTGAGTTGCGCCCAGGCGATTGCCTGCCAGGAGCGCGACAGTGGAAACGCGCGACTGGCAGCGTTGCGTGACCGGCTATTGCATGCCATTGAGCGCGGCATTTCCGGAGTGACCTTGAACGGCGATCGAGTGAAACGTCTTCCCAATAACCTCAATGTCTGCTTTGAGGGGGTCCATGGAGAGTCGCTGCTCGTCGGACTGGACCTGGACGGCGTCTCCTCCTCGAGTGGATCCGCATGTACCTCCGGATCGCTCGAGCCGTCGCACGTTTTGCTGGCGATTGGCGTGCCGGCGCGACTAGCCCAGTCGTCTCTGCGGCTCACGCTGGGACGAGACAACACAGAGCGGGATGTCGATCGAACGGTTGACCTCTTGCACAGACTTGTTTCCCGCCTGCGTGCCCAGTCGCCTGCCCCGAAAGCCGTGCGCTGAAATGTACTCGGATACGATCCTGGAACACTTCCAGTCCCCGCGCAACGTGGGAGAGCTGGAGCAGTCTGACGCCGATGCAGACGACGAAAACCCGGTCTGCGGCGACCGCATTCACCTCTGGCTTCGGATACACGATGGAGTCATCGTACGAGCCGGCTGGAAGGGTGACGGATGCACTCCGGCTTTGGCGGCAGCAAGTGTGGTCAGCGAAATGTTGCAGGGCATGAGTGTGGATCAGGCCCGTGCGCTGAGTCGCGATGCCGTGGCCGGTGCGCTTGGAGGGCTCCCGGCGCGCAAGGCACATGCCGCGGCGCTCGCAGTCTCCGTGGTACATAAGGCGATCGTGGCATACGACCTTCAGGACCATTCCGCTCATAATTGACCTGAAGTGGAAGTCGATCCCACTGTGGTCGACGCTCCTTACAGGAGCTTGCCTCACTGAGCAACGGTCAAGGAGGAGCGCGTGACCGCTAATCCCGTCGCATCTGGAATCCGGCCGGTCGTGCTGATCGTCATGGACGGCTATGGGTGTAATCCGCGCGTCGACGGCAACGCTATTGCCGCAGCACGTCGTCCGGTTCTCTCAAGACTGTGGGATACGTGCCCACACACTGAGCTCCGTGCCTCGGGTCTCGCGGTCGGGCTGCCCGAGGGCCAGATGGGAAATTCAGAAGTCGGACACCTGAACCTGGGCGCCGGTAAGGTCGTATATCAAGACCTCACCAAAATATCCCGGGCCATTGAGGATGGGACGTTTGCCGAGAATCCGGTGTTGCGTGCGGCGATGCAGCATGCTCGAGAGCGTCGGTCAAAGCTTCACATTATGGGGTTGGTGGGGTGGGGTGGCGTCCATGCCTATGCCACACATCTCTTTGCATTGCTCGAGATGGCGGCACGCGAAGAAGTTCGGCAGCTGTGCGTGCACGCTTTCATCGACGGTCGAGATACCAAGCCGACCGACGGGTTGCCCGCAATCCGTGAGATCGATGAGCGGCTAAAGCTCCTCGGGATGGGACGTATCGCCACGGTGTCCGGCAGGTATTACGCCATGGATCGGGATAAGCGATGGGATCGCACCGAAAAGGCGTATCGTGCCATGGTCTATGGAGAGGGCCCCACGGCGCCGAGCGCCGAGGAAGCAGTCCAACGCTCCTATGACGATGGCGTAACGGACGAGTTCATTGTTCCCACTGTCATCACGGGACCCGACAATCGCCCGATCGGGCTCATCGAGGATCACGATGCAGCCGTGTTCTTCAATTTTCGAACAGACCGACCACGTCAGACGGTCCGCTCCCTGGTGCTACCCGACTTTGCCGAGTTCGACAGAGGGACGTCTATTCGCGATCTGTACTTCGTGACCATGACTCAGTACGAAAAGGATCTCCCGGTGCACGTGGCCTTTCTCACCGAAGATGTGCCCATGCCTTTGGCCCGCGTGCTCGCCGACCTCGGGCTGACGCAGCTACACGCGGCGGAGACCGAGAAGTACGCGCACGTCACGTTCTTTTTCAACGGTGGCAGAGAAGCGCCCTTCGCCGGAGAGGATAGGATTCTAGTCCCATCGCCTCGCGAGGTGGGGACGTATGACAAAAAGCCTGAGATGAGTGGTCCCCAAATCGCCGAGCAAACAGCCGAGGACTTGCGCACTGGTACGCACGACTTCGTGTTGGTAAATTTTGCCAACGCCGATATGGTTGGCCATACGGGAGTAATGGAGGCCGCGATTAAAGCAGTAGAAACGGTCGATCGCTGCGTTGGTCAGGTCGTCGATGCGGCCGTCGCACAGGGTGGAACGGTGATGATCACGGCGGACCACGGCAATGCCGAGCAAATGGTCGACTATGAGCTCGGCGGACCGTTTACCTCGCACACCATCAACTTTCCGGTTCCTTTCGTGCTGGTTCCCGGATCACATGCCGAGCTCGAGCGCGTCCGATTGCGTGATGGCGGTGTCCTGGCAGACGTGGCGCCCACCATACTGAAGGTCATGGGTATACCAAAAGCGCCGGAGATGGAAGGCACAAGCTTGCTTATTACAGATTCGTAGGAGAGGGAGACATGAGCACCATCGAATCGATACAGGGACGGGAGATCCTGGACTCACGCGGAAATCCCACGGTTGAAGTGCGGGTCTATCTGGAGACTGGTGAGGTTGGAGTCGCAGCGGTGCCGTCCGGCGCCTCCACCGGGGCACACGAAGCGGTTGAGCTGCGTGACGGCGACAAAGAGAGGTATGGGGGCAAGGGAGTGCTGCGAGCGGTGGAGAATGTCAACTCCACACTGGCGGACGCGATCGAGGGGATGGACGCCGAGGATCAGGTCGCGATCGATCATCTCATGATCGATCTGGATGGAACTGAAAACAAGGGCAATCTGGGAGCCAATGCCATGCTCGGTGTGTCCCTGGCCGTCGCCTCGGCCGCGGCCATCGATTCCGGGCTACCTCTGTATCGCTACCTGGGAGGGCCCTTTGCGGGCGTTCTACCCATTCCTATGCTGAACATCCTGAACGGCGGCAAGCACACGGAGTGGCAGTCGACCGATCTGCAGGAATTCATGGTTATGCCGGTGGGAGCCGAAAGCTGTGCCGAGGCGATCCGCATGGGCGTCGAGATTTATCATTCTCTGGCGAAGGTACTGACCGGGCGGGGCCGCAGCACAAGCGTGGGAGATGAAGGAGGCTTTGCTCCAGCGCTCGGGTCCAATCGTGAAGCGCTCGACGTGATAGTAGAGGCTATTCAGCGGACCGGATACACTCCCGGCAAGCAGGTAGCGCTGGCCCTGGATCCCGCCTCGAGTGAGTTTTTCGAGAACGGCCAGTATGTTTTGCGCAAAGAGGGCAAAACCTTGAGCTCATCTCAGATGGTCGATTTTTACGCCGAGCTTGTGGACGAGTTCCCGATCGTCTCGATCGAGGACGGCATGGCAGAGGACGATTGGGATGGCTGGAAGGAGCTGACGCATCGCCTCGGCGACCGGATTCAGCTGGTAGGCGATGACCTTTTTGTTACAAACACGGGTCGCCTCTGGCATGGCATACAACAGGGAATCGCAAACTCAATCCTCATCAAGCTGAATCAGATTGGCACGGTGACCGAAACCGTGCAGGCTATTGCAATGGCACGCGAGCACGGTTACACGGCGGTGGTGTCCCATCGCTCCGGTGAGACCGAGGACACTAGTATTGCCGATTTCGTGGTAGCGATGAATAGCGGCCAGATCAAAACTGGCGCTCCGGCGCGGAGTGAGCGGACGGCGAAATACAACCGCTTGATGCTGATCGAAGAGGAGCTCGCCGATACGGCACGCTTTCCCGGATGGTCGGCCTTCTTCAATGTGCGGGGTTTGCAAAATCGCGCCGTCGAGCTCGTAGGCTCCTGAAAACATGCCGGCCCCCAGGATCGGCCCTTGAACAGCGAGAGGCTGACTGAGATCCTCGCGTTCCTGGAAACGATCGACGCGCTCAAGCTGGTATACCGCGCGGCGTATTTGGGGGACCACAGCCGCCACGAGAGCTCGGCAGAGCACACCTGGCACATGGCCATGTTCGCACTCCTTCTGGCCGGCGAAACGAATCTGGTGCTGGACACGCGCCACGTTCTGGAGATGGTGCTGGTCCATGATCTCATCGAGATTGATGCGGGGGACACATACGTCCATCTGACCGCCGAGCGAGAGGCGGCAAAGCTGCGGGAGCGCCTGGCAGCCGATCGCATCTTTGCCCTCCTCCCGCCCGATCTGCACGCTCGTCTACGCGGATGGTGGGACGAATTTGAGGAGGGACAAACGCCTGAGGCGCGTTTTGCACGTGCTATCGACCGCCTTCACGGTTTCTCTCAGAACATCACAGCCCGCGGACGGGTCTGGCAGGAGCGCTCAATCACCGAGGCAATGACCCGTGCCGTCAACCACGACGCGATGGAGCTTGACCCGGGGCTGGCAGCGGCGTATGAGCTCCTCTATGAGCGAGCCCGGCAGGAAAGCTGGCTTGAGACCAACGAGGAGCTCAGCGGCGATGCGGATCGGCCGGAGAGCGACACGAGGCTGTAGACCGCGGTTATGTATATCCAGGCGGCGGCACGAACCCTTCGATGTGCTCTTCCACCAGCTGAGCAAAGCGGATCGGGGTAAAGTCCTCGAGGTACGGTCCGATTGCCTGTAGCCCGATGGGCAAGCCCTCGGAGCTGAAGCCGAAGGGAAAAGCGGTTGCCGGCTGGCCCGTCAGGCTGGCCAGCGACGGAAAAAACGATAGGTAATCGTATGGTCCAGTGCGGCCTGCCACCGCATGGCTCCGCCGTGACACCGGTGCGTCGGTATGAGGAAAGGCCGTTACCAGCGCGGCCGGAGAAAGCAAGATGTCCCACTCGCGAAAGAAGGCACGATATGCTGCTCGATACTTCTCTCTTTGTCCGTGCCAGATGATGTAGTCAGATGCACTTGCTTCGAGACCACGAGCGGCGGCTTCATACCCGACCGAACGCAGCTTGCTTGCGGTCTGCAGACGGGACTCCGCTGGCTGACCCACGGTGCTGACGGCGAAGAGAAGCTGCGTGTAGAGGTCGTACGGGCGACGCAAGTCGTCGAAACCCTCGGGCACCGTCTCTCGAACACGTGCGCCCCCGGCTACCAGCTCCGCGCGCAGCCGGCGCACGGCTCCAGCAATATCGGGATCGACCGGCATCCACTCGGGAATGGGCAGGATTGCTACGCGGAACTCTGTCAATGTTTCGTGCCGGGCCTGCGGCAGCTGAAGCTTCCATGCCACATCCTCGCCCACTTCTGGCCCCGCAATGACCCGCAGGGCGGTCTCCAGATCCTTCGCACTGCGAGCCAATGGGCCCTGCACACCCATGGCGGTTGCCCAGTTCGGCGTCAACTCTCCCGGAAAGTGGCCGCTACGAGCAAGCGCGGTCTCGCTCGACTTGTGGCCGTACACGCCGCAAAAGGCCGCAGGCACACGGATGGAGCCCGCAAGGTCACCACCGAACTCCAATGGAGACAGTCCAGCGGCGACGGCGGCAGCGCCACCTCCCGTGCTGCCCCCAGGAGTCCGCTCAAGATTCCAGGGATTGTTTGTCCGCCCAAAGAGCGGGTTGGTCGTTTGCCAGTCGGCCGCATAGGGAGGCACATTGGTTTTTCCCATGATCACCGCACCCGCGGCGCGGACACGACGGGCGAGGACGGCGTCCTCCGCCGAGACCGCGTGCGCACGTTCGACCACGCCACCGGTAGTGACGAGCCCGCGAACGTAGATGCAGTCTTTGATAGTTAGAGGCAACCCAAGTAAAGGTTGATTGACTTCGGACGTGCCCCGTGTCCTGTCAGCTTCGGCAGCCGTGCGACGCGCCTCCTCGAAATTCCTGGTGACGATCGCGTTGAGAGAGGGATTGAAGCGCTCAATACGCTGCAGGTGGAGATCAAGCAGCTCACTGGCCGAAACGGCTCGACGCTGCAGTGCCCACAGCATGTCTGTAGCGGGTGAGAAGGGGCCGATCTGTATTGCTGTCACCTGTCGTCTCAGCTGGATACCTATAGCGGGCTCTTCATCCTACAGTGCGCAAAACGGCAAAGTTGTGAGAAAGAGTAGGTCTACGTCCGGATCAGGACCGAACACATGTCTTCAATTGCCGAGGCCAGTCCGTGACTTTGTTCCTGGCTCGCACAGATCAATCGCAGATCACCGTCCGGATCATGGACATTGCTTTGAACGAGGCCCACGACCACCGAGTAGGAATAGCCGTCTGCAAGGTCGAACGTGCGTTGTGTTCGAACCGTCCGAATCTCTCCGGCAAGAAGCTGGAAGAAGTGGCTGCGCTCGTCACACACCGCTACTCGACGATTGGTAACAATGCATGTCGTCCGTTGTTGGATCTGCATATGACGGTCAGTGGAATAGGCCGTCACCCCAAAGAGCCGTGCACGATACGTCTCGGATTCTCCCGGTGCCCATAGCTTGCCCTGACAGAACCTCCGATACTCGCCCCATGATCGACTATGTGCAATCCGGAGAACCCGGGGAATGGCACCCCAATCGGGCATGTTGTAGAGCCAGGCGACAACTGCCATCACTCCCAGAGGGAGCAAGACTAACCAGAAGATGATTTGCATTGATCGTGTGGTCTCCGGAGATGTCAACCACCGCTTCACGCACCATTACACTACGCGACTTAACCGAAATAGTCAAGAGCAAGCCAAGACCTCCGCAGGGCTCGCGAGCTAACAGCGGTCTCCCACATCGCCTCGGCGGTACCTGGAGGGATCTGCGGCCGGGAACCCTCCGGGTGCTCTGTCCTACTGGCCACAACGAGACGCCTGGCACAGCGGATCGTATTGGCGTGGCCAAGAACATGTCGGGCCTGGATACGTACGGAGCACAGGACGCAGGCAGTCGGCATTTCGCTTCCTGTTAGCTACTGCGGTACAATAAGTCCGAGTAAACTAGTCGGACATAGAGCGAGCAAGGTATGATCCGGTTTTCGACACGGGGCGAGTACGGGGTCCGCATGATGATGGACCTGGCTCGTCACTACGGCAAGGGACCCGAATCGTTGACCGAGGTGGCCAGAAACGAGGGCCTTCCGGCTCCGTATCTGGAGCAGCTAGTTGGCAAACTGCGGAAGGCGGGCTTGGTCACCAGCCATCAAGGCGCGCATGGCGGTTATGAGCTGACGCGTCCGCCGTCTCAAATCACGATGGGAGACGTCCTTCGCGTGCTGGAGGGGCCGATTTCTCCCATGGTGTGCGCCACCGAGGGTGAGACGGAAGAGCTTTGCGACCGCCAGTCCTTTTGTAGCGCAAATCTGGTGTGGGAGCGAGTGCGAGATAGTGTCGCACAGGCGCTCGACTCTCTCACCCTCGCGGATCTGGTCCCTCCACGGGGACAAGGTCACGCGACCGAAACAGAGAGCATTATTCATCTTCACCCGATCGCAAAGCCGGTCACACATCAAGGGAGGAATGCGGCAAAGGCATGACGGAACACAACGCACTTGAAATCAAGAATCTTCATTCCCAGGTCGAGGGCAAAGAAATCCTCAAGGGAATCGAGCTGACGGTCGAGCCGGGGAAAGTTCACGCCATTATGGGACCGAACGGCTCCGGCAAGAGTACCCTGGCGTACTCGCTGATGGGGCACCCAGGTTATGAGGTGACGAAGGGCGAGATCCTGGTCAACGGGGTCAACGTGATCGAGATGGACCCAAACGATCGTGCCAAGGAGGGACTCTTCCTGGCGTTTCAATACCCGCACTCCATCCCCGGCGTGACGATGGCCAACTTCTTGCGCACGGCAGTTAACTCGGTACGCGATAAGCCGATGCCACCCCGGGAGTTCCGCCAGAGCATGCGCGAGCAGATGCAGCTGTTGCGTATGAGCGACGAGTTCGCCGGCCGGTATGTGAATGAGGGCTTCTCGGGCGGCGAAAAAAAGCGCGCTGAGATCCTGCAGATGGCCATGCTGCAGCCCAAATACGCGATCCTGGATGAGACAGACTCGGGACTCGATATTGATGCATTGCGCATCGTGGCCGAGGGTGTAAACGCCCTGCTTGGTCCCGATCTCGGTGTGCTCCTTATCACGCACTATCAGCGACTTCTTAATTACATCAAGCCGGATTACGTTCATGTGCTGGTCAATGGCCGGATCGTCGCCAACGGCGGTTGGGAACTGGCGCTTGAGCTGGAAAAGGCCGGCTATGAGCAGTACGAAACGTCGCTCACCCCGGCTTGACGGAGGAAAACAGTATGGCAGTTGATCAGCAGACAAAGCTCGATCAGATCGACGATTACAGCAAGTTCGGGTTCAGCAAGCCCGAAAACTACGCGTTCAAGTCGCGTAGAGGATTGGATGAGGAGATCGTTCGCGAGATCTCGTGGATGAAGAGCGAGCCGGAGTGGATGCGCGAGTACCGGCTGAAATCGCTCAAGTACTGGGACAAGCGGCCCATCCCGAATTGGGGCGCCAATCTGGATCAGATCGATTTCCAGAACATCTTCTACTACATCAAGCCGGTCGAGCAGCAGGGGCGTACCTGGGACGACGTGCCGGAAGATATCAAGAACACCTTCGACCGTCTCGGCATTCCGCAAGCGGAGCGAAAGTTCCTGGCCGGCGTGGGCGCGCAGTACGAGTCCGAAGTGGTCTATCACAGCCTGCGCGAGGACCTGGAAAAATTGGGTGTCATTTTCCTCGACATGGACAGTGCTCTTCGGGAGCACCCGGACATCGTCAAGGAGTACTTCGGCACCGTTATCCCCGCCAACGACAACAAGCTGGCGGCACTCAACAGTGCGGTGTGGAGCGGAGGCAGCTTCGTCTACATACCGGAAGGCGTTCACGTCGAGATCCCGCTTCAGGCATACTTCCGCATCAATGCGGAGAACGCGGGCCAGTTCGAGCGCACGCTCATCATCGCCGAGCCGGGCAGCTATGTCCACTACGTCGAGGGCTGTACCGCCCCGACCTATAGTAGTGACTCGTTGCACAGTGCGGTGGTTGAGATCATCGTCAAGAAGGGCGCGCGTGTCCGCTATACGACTATCCAGAACTGGTCGAAGAACGTCTACAACCTGGTGACCAAGCGCACCAAGGTGTACGGCGAGGGAACTATGGAGTGGGTTGACGGCAATCTGGGCAGCAAGGTCACGATGAAGTACCCGAGCTGCTATTTGATGGAGCCGGGCGCCAAGGGAGAGGTTCTCTCCGTGGCATTCGCGGGCGACGGCCAGCACCAGGATGCAGGCGGCAAGATCGTGCATGCTGCTCCCCACACCACTGGCACTATCTCTTCGAAGTCGATCTCCAAGGGATCGGGTCGCACCAGCTACCGTGGCCTGGTCAAGATTTACCCCGGCATGAAGGGCTGTAAGTCGCATGTGAACTGTGACGCTCTTCTGCTCAATGAGGAATCACGTACCGACACGTATCCCTATATGGAAATCGAGGAAGACGATGTATCGGTGACCCACGAGGCGACTGTTAGTCGCATCGGGGAGGAGCAGCTCTTCTACCTCATGAGCCGGGGCATCGGCGATATCGAGGCACGGGCCATGATCGTGCGCGGCTTCATCGAGCCAATCGCTAAAGAACTGCCCATGGAGTACGCCATCGAGCTGAACCGCCTCATCGAGCTCGAGATGGAGGGATCAGTCGGGTAGACGGGCTCTGGGCTCTGGGCTATGAGTCGTGGGGGGACGTCTAAATCGCGCCCCCAAAGCTCATTGCTCGTAGCTCAACGCTCGCGCCCGCGAAGCGCCTATGACAGTAGCGAATGTAACGAACCTGAACAAAGAAGCAGTTGAGCAGCTTTCGGCCGCCCGTGGTGAGCCGCAATGGATGCTCGAGCGCAGGTTGCACGCCTGGGCCCTGTCTGAGTCTCTGCCACTACCCTCGCGAAGCGATGAGGCGTGGCGGCGAACTGATATAAGCAAGTTGAAACTCGATCGCCTGATGCTGGCGACAGGCAATGGGGACGAGGTAGTCGAGTCGCCCTTGCGATTGGGCGGCCACACCGCGGCTTCCAT
>DASVZE010000241.1:0-2007 GCA_036391775.1 Chloroflexota bacterium
CGGAGATAGACAGCCCCCAATCGCTTGAGCTCACGCCAGACATACGCTCTTTTGCGCGACGGCTGCGACGGAAGCGTGTAGATGAAGAGGATCCACTTCTGCATTCTCTTGCTATGTCCCCCAAATCTAGCCTAGCAACGAGGACGATTTTGAGCTGTCAATGAAGACGGTATAATGACTCGGGAGAGGGATGGAAGAGTTCGCACGACGCGCGCTTCTTGCCGTCACTGTGTCGATCACCTGCCTGTTGCCCTATGGCATCGGGATTGGCACGGTGGAAGCACGGAGCCATTCGGCCACTGCTCGGCCGTGTATCTTCGATCACGCGGCACTTGCTACGAGCCCCGGCACGTGCAAACCGCGCGCACTGCGCTACCCGGGTCACGTTAAGGGTCCGGTGCGCAGGTCTATTTATGACAGTGCGCTCATTTTTGGCGTTCCCTATCAGATTCTGCTTGCGATTGCGAAGTGCGAAAGCTCGCTCAATCCCCAGGCAGTGAACGGCAATCACCTCGGCCTTTACCAGTTCGTGCCCCAAACATTTCACCGTGGGGCGCGGCAGCTATTGCACGATACGGGCATTCAGGCGAGTACTCCATGGAGCCCGTCAGACGCGTCATACGTCGCCGGTTACCTCTTCGCCGTGGGAGAAGCGCCTAGCTGGGCCTGCGAATAAGGGCCGAGCCCTTTATGCTCTGGCTGCTTTGAGATGGCGCGCTTGGGATGCGGTTCCGGCTCGGAAGGCCGACGGACAGACATCGGCCAGGGCGCACGCGCCGCACTGTGGAGTGCGCGCACCGCACACCCTCCTACCGTGCCATATCAAAAGATCCGACAGTTCACCCCAGCGCTCCCGCGGCACCAGCTTCATAAGATCTGTCTCAACCCGTACTGGGTCAGTCTCCACGCTAAGTCGCAACCGGCCCGACAGCCGTTGGACATGCGTATCAACCGCAATTCCCTCGTTCTTGTGGAAGGAATGAGCCAGCACGACATTGGCCGTCTTTCTCGCCACCCCCGGCAGCGTAAGCAAGTCCTTCATGGTGTCAGGTACTGAGCCTTCAAATCGCTCGCAGATTCCCCTTGCCGCACCCTGGATACTTTTCGTCTTGTTCCGGAAGAATCCGCAACTATGCACCATCTCTTCCAGTTGGGACGGATCCGCATGGGCATAGTCCTCCGCGGTGCGATAGCGTTCAAAGAGCGCAGGCGTCACGAGGTTGACGCGCTCGTCCGTGCATTGGGCGGAAAGAATCGTAGCTACCAGCAGCTCAAGCGGTGTTTCAAATCGTAGTCCGGTTGTAAGGTGACCGTACAGTGGCTCAAGGCGTCGAATGACCTCCTCGGCACGCTGTCGTTTCGTCAGCCGGATCACGAGACGGCTGCTCGGAAGTATCGGCTGGAAGGCATGCGGCCCGTCTGCTCGAACAGATATTGCGATGCCTCCACCACGCCCGACAGCGAAACGCCCGTCTCGATGTCGAGACCATCGAGCATGTAGAGTAAGTCCTCTGTTGCCAGATTGCCAGTGGCTCCAGGGGCAAATGGACAGCCACCCAGACCGCCCGCTGACGAGTCAAAGGTCGTGATACCAAGCTGCAGTGACGCCAAAACGTTTGCCAGTGCCGTGCCACGAGTGTCGTGAAAATGGAGGGCAATCTGTTTCACCGGCATCTCAGCCCGCGCCGATTTGACCAGCTCGGCGACCTGTTTTGGCGTGGCAACGCCAATCGTATCACTCAGAACTATCTCCGCGACGTCAAGATCGCGCAGCTTGCGCGCCACGTCGAGGACCGCGGAATATGGCACATCACCCTCATACGGGCAGCCGAACGCAGTGGACACATAACCCCGGACAGGGATTCCCGCAGCCTTTGCCGCTTCCACAACAGGTCCAAACCGGACAAACGTTTCCGCAATAGAAGCGTTGACGTTCCGCCTGGAAAACGACTCGCTCGCCGCCGTGAACAGGGCAATTCCACCCGGCCGGCAGCGCAAGGCTCGCTC
>DASVZE010000242.1:0-4174 GCA_036391775.1 Chloroflexota bacterium
GATCCGCTCTCGCAGGTCCCTCATGGTGGCGACAAACAGCGGTTCCGATGCGTTTTCCGACATGACACCCAGAGTCAGCTCAATGTCGACATCCGACCCATCGCGCTGACGCGCCGCAACATGCATCGGAGTCCCTATCACCGTCGGCCTGCGCGTTGACAGGTACTTTTGAAAACCGGACAGGTGGGCATCACGAAATCGCTCCGGCATGAGTATTGTGATGGGCTCGCCCACGAGATCCCTGGCGGACCAGCCTAAAAGTTTTTCCAGAGCCTGATTGACGTAGACGATTCGCCCGCCGGCATTTGCTACAACGATGGAATCTTCCAGCGTGTCCAGGACGTGATGCGAATTGAGGCTGAAGGACATCTTGTCCTCGCCGGTGAGATCTCGCATGGCGTAATCGGTCACATGACCGCTCCTGGCGTCGTTTCTCCCCGTTTTGCTGTACAAGCATACCTGGTTCGGGGACGCATCGGAAGAACCAGCGTGTTCTGCGTGAAGGAGTGACGTCCTGGTGGCGGCTGACGGCAGCGTAATAGCGGGCTCTTTGGCATGCTATTTGCGCTTGGTGTGCCAGAAATTCGGGGAAGGAAGCACACGTGACCGAATGGCCGGCCCGGCCAGCCCGACGAGGTTGCTCCCGCCTATGTTTTTCTCGCCTCAAATCAGGATTCGTCGTATGTGTCCGGTCAGATTCTGCATCCCAACGGCGGGGAACCGGTCCACGGATAGAGACCGGGCGACAAAGGGGGAACAGTGGTTCACTCCGCAGTTCGCACCTGGGGCGGTAACCGGTGCCTGATCATGCGCCCGAAACGGCGGTGACCGCCGAGAATAATCCTGACGCGCCGGCCGGCGTCCAGAGACTTATTGCCGGTGGCCAGAACTATATTCCCACGACAACGGATGAGGTGGTTGACCTCGAGGGCACAGTTGCAGAGCACCGATCGGATGCTCCATTCCAGGCTCTTGTCATCTGGCTTTTCCGGGCCGGTGCTCCCCCCGAGCAGGTGGGCCTGGACGAGCTAGAGACTCTGGTGAGCAGGGACGAAAACTTCATCTGGATCGATCTCTGCGAGTACGTGGAATCGGACCTGCAGGAGGTCGCGCGTGTCCTACATCTCCATCAGCCGGATGTTGTGGCGACACTGGCTCAATGGCAGCGTCCGCGACTGGACGTGTACGGGAAGGGCTTCTTTACAAGCGTCACCGTCGCTCGTATCGACTCATCGACCTATCGCGTCCAGGCGAGCGAGCTCGATATCTTCGTGGGAGAGAACTACCTGGTAAGCGCACATAAAGTCGAGCTTCCCTTCGGAACACGTATTATGGCGCGTGCCAGCCACTCGCCTGAATTGGTGCAGCACGATTCCGCGTTCATGCTGTTCATCCTGCTGGACGAGCTGCTCACATACAATGAGCACCTGTACGAGCAATTGGAAGACGACATCGAGCGCATGGAAGAGCGCGCGCTGGTCGATACGTCGGATGCCTTCTTACACGATCTTCTGCACCTCAAACGCTACGCTTTTGCTCTCTCGCAGCTAGTGGATCAGCACCACAGCGTGTTCGCTGCCTTTTTGCGGCCGGACTTCCCCTTTGTCTCCGAGGAGGGGGTTGGCGCCTACTACCGCGACCTGGAAGGCCGTTTGACTCGACTCACTGGGACGCTACGAGCCGCCGGAGCGTCGGTCAATGGAGCTTTCGACATCTATGTCTCGCACGTCACGCACCGGACCAATCAGATCATCCGGGTGTTGACCATCGTGTCGACAGTGCTGCTTCCGTTGACCGTTATTCTGGGATTCTTCGGCACAAGCTTCACCGACGTGAAATTTCTGCACACGACCGCCGCTTTCCTGATCATGCTTGTACTTATCGCGCTTGCCCTGAGTGTCACCCTAGGGCTGTTCAGACGGCAAGGGTGGCTCTAGCCCGCGGGTGAAAGCATTCTCTCCACCGTTCGATAGAGATCGTCAATATCGAACGGTTTAGGTAGAGTCGCGATGCCACGCTCTTTCAGCCATTCTTCTTTTGCTTTGAGATCGTCGATAGCCGCGGAGCAGACAATCATCGGAAGAGCCGCCGTATCGCGATCGAGCTTGAGCAGCTCGATAATGTGCCAGCCGTTTTCAGGAGATTCCATGCGGATGTCGAGAATCACTAAATCCGGCCGGTGCTCCTTGATCATTTCGTAGGCATGTTTCCCTTCGCGGACAATAAATGTCTCCCACCCGTTCTCCTCGAGAACCTCGGCCATCAAGCTGAGAAATGCCGTGTCGTCGTTGACTACCGCGATCCGCACCATCTCGCCTCCCTCCTATACGACATGGATGTTGCATGGTAGCGCACGTTCGCGCTTTGCAGGTGGAAATGCGCTGAAAGGCGTGCAGTCCAGAACCTTGCCGGGGCCGGTCAAGTCAGAGCCTTTCGGCAGGAAGGGGCTTTGGATCCCGCACAAGCTGCCTGGCCCGAGCAGCCAGTGCCACGGCGCTACCGAGCAGGATTAGAGCAGGAACCAGCGACGCATAGCCGCTGGCGGTGCCCGCTTGAACCCACAATATGTCCACGTCGCGCCAGCTGTGAAGGAACTGCCAGGCGCCGATCGGTGGGTAATCCTTCAGGACGTATATCGGGCCACCGGATACCATCCCGGCGTAGCCGTCAAGCAGATTCGTCAGCACGCACGGTGTTGCCCAAAGAACTCCGCCCGCGAAGAGCAACCAGGGCACCCACATGCGCGCCCGGTGGGACAGTGCATCGATCCCTGCTCCAGCCAGGACGGCGGCAAGCGGCAGGGCCGGTAGAAAGAGCCGTAAACCCCAGTTCCAGCCACCCGCCCACGCATACCAGGACGCCGTATTGAGGAGTTGGGCGACAATCAGGCCAACCAGGGCAAGGCTTAGCTTTCCCTGCCCGCGCCGATACAGGCTGTACAAACCGACCGGCACCAATAGGATTGCGGGGAATTCCCAGACGATACCCCAGCCTGGACTGATCAGCGTGGCCGGCAGGCTAACGGTGAGCGGAGCTGTCCAGCCCTCTCCCGGGTATCCAAAGTCCAGGGCTGAGCCATAGCGCACCCAGTTGACTACCATGGTCACTGCCATGCCGGCCAGATAGGACGCAGCCACCAAGCCCATGGCTTGCCAGACCGCTCGCGGCCATTGAGACACCCGAAAATGCGGTGCTAGGAGCGCGAGGATCACCGGCAAGAGGAGCGTTCCCTCCGCCGGCCGGACCAATACGCCGTATCCGACGACCGCGGCGGTTGTCCAGAGGTATCGGCGTTCGCCGTTGCGCCCAAACCGAAGGACGGAGACTAGAGCGGAGATCCAGCACAGCCCGGCAAGCGGCTGAGCCCAATCCGCCTTGGCATAAACAATGGCAGGAGAAGCCAGCCCGTACAGGGCCAGGCCCCAGAGCGCTATGGAATTCCCGAAGCCCAAATCGAGGAGCAGCCGCGCCACCAGAAAGGCGGAGGCGGCGGCAATAAGAATCTGGATCGGAGCGGCTGCCACCGTGTAAAGCGGATCATGAGCAAACATTGCCCAGTTGTAAGGATTCCCATTCGACTGTGGAACGGAGGGAGCGAGCCAGGACCACAGAATCACACCTGGCAGGTACAGCAGAGACAGTCCGAGTCCATACTTGCTGTTCGTGATCCTTAAGCCCCACAGGACGGGAGGGCTGAGGTGCAGCATATGTGCATAGGCCAGCGACAGTGCCTGGTGGTACATCAGAAGCCCGTCGATGCTATAGGGGTGACCGCCTATGAGCGCAAGGTAAACACAGACCAGCGCCATGCCGGCCACGATCTCGGGTGAGTGGAATAAGCCGTGCCGGCGGTCAGAAGGCACGGCGTCTGTCTCTGAGCTCTGCCAGGGAAAAAAGGTCGCTGTGGCTCATCTAAAAATACCCACCACACCTGAGGGGTGTGGGTGGGTAAGAACGATTGTGCCACAGTGAACGGGAGACCGCAATGCGCGGTTGAGGGGTGGCCCGGCTGCCTGGACGGCCGAACCCTGGCCTGAGTTACGAGCGGTGACTCAGGCGAAGGGTCTCCCAGCCGCCGTCGGCAGACCAGCCGCCATCGACCGCGAGCGTCTGCCCGTTGACGAAGCTGCTCTGGCTTGGGTCGGCCAGGAACGCCACAGCCCGGGCGATATCC
>DASVZE010000243.1:0-20391 GCA_036391775.1 Chloroflexota bacterium
TCGAAAAGGATTGTATACCGTATGAAGATACGCCCATCCCGCAGGCGAACCTTGATTCTGAGTGGCAGCGCTGTAGCCGGCGTGCTGGCACTGACGCTTGTACCGGTACTGGGCTATGTCCGGGCCGCTGGCACGCACCCCCCGACCTCTACCGCACGTTCGAGCGCAAAGTCAGTCCACCAGACGATCGCCAAACGCACCTCAGTCAAAACCGCGCCGGTTCGCATCGCCGTCAAATCGGCGGCCTCACTGGGGCCGCTGGAAACCATCATCGAGACCCTGAACAACTGCGGACCCGCATCTGTCGCCTCGGTCCTGGCCTACTGGCACATCTACCTATCGCAGGCGCAGGTCCAGAGCGTGGTCCGCGCCGACAACAGCTACTGGGGCATGTCGCCGGTCGATTTACCGGCATATGCTCGGAGCCTCGGGATGCGGGCTCTGGTAGGCTACGGCGGCAGCGAGAAGCTGATCAAGCTCCTGGTCGCCAACGGCTTTCCCGTCATCGCCTCACAGTATGTCAGCTCGTCCGACCTCATCCGGCACTATCGCCCCATCGAGGCCTACAACGATCGCACGCAGACTTTCGTCAGCGCCGATCCCCTCTTGGGAGTGGGCCATGTGATCTCGTACAGCGAGTTCAACGCGATTTGGGCGGAAAGCGATTATCGATTCCAGGTCATCTATCCCGCCTCCCGCCAGGCCCTGCTCACCGCCATCCTGCGCGCCGCCGGATGGAACAAGACACGAACGTTTACCCAGGCGATCCGTTGGGAGGAACAACAGATGGCGACCAGCGACTTCCAGTCGGCAGGCTCGTGGATCTGGTCCAACGGCTACGTCGATGTCGCCTTCGACCAAGCTCAGATGGGCCAATTCAGGAAGGCGCAGTCGACGCTGGCACAGGCAGCCAGGCAGGGTGTCAGTTCCGTCATGATCGGCTGGGTCCAGAATGACATCAGGATACTGGAGCGCTACGGCTAACCAGGACGTTTGGTCATGCCGACGAATCGTGCCGCCGCATCCTTGGAATTCTCCAGCGGTCTGGATTCTTTATGACTCGCCTGCAACAGGGCCAACGACCTGCTTCTCGTCCAGGACACAGACGGCAATCTGTGTCCTGGACGAGATGTCGAGCTTGTGCAGAATCTTGCTTACGTGCGTGTCGACCGTGCGCTCGGCAATACCCAGCTTGCCGGCTATCTGGCGATTTGTCCATCCTTCGGCGATCAGTGAGGCTATCTCGGTCTCACGCGGCGAAAGGGCGTGCTGACCCGGAATCCTGCTCTCGGACCGCATACCGTCCTGACGGCCATCGCCACCAAGCGCATACTCAACAGCCTGTTCGAGCGTAAGGTCCTGTCCTTCTGACCAAGCGGCATCAAAGGATGGCCCCAGTGCCGCTCGTATGTTGTTCAGTCTGCGCTCGTAGACGGGCATCTCGCGCGGCTGGATGGGAGAGCCGATAGACGCGCGGACCGTATCGGCGGCACCGTAAAGGCGCGCTGCCCGCGCTGGTTGGGCGGCGGCAAGAGCCACATCGCCGAAACGGTCAAGGCAGGATGTCAGAACTTCCTTGAGTCCGACTGCCACGCTGAGAGGGAGTGCCTCGCGGGCTAGCTCCTCTGTGCGCTCGAGATTCCCCATCTGATTGGCTAGCTCAGCCAGGTTGTAGAGCGCAACAGCCATCGCCACCGTGTCCTCTCGCTTTCGGTCGATGGCAAGGCCCTCTTCAAAGAGCATTTGGGCCCGATCGGGCCGCCCCAGAACATTTGTCACTGCCCCGAGATTGCGCAGCGCCGACGAGATACCCCGCTCGTTTCCCGTCTTGCGCCAGAGCTCCAGGCTCTCTTCATGTAACCGTGCCGCCCGCTCGAAGTCACCTTGTTCGAACGCTACAAGTGCCACGTTACCCAAGCCGTTGGCAATCTGCTGCTCATCGTCTACCTCGCGGTACAGCTCAAGCGCCGTCTCAAAGGCAACCGCTGCTTGCTCGTACTTCCGCTGGGGATACGTCATGGAACCAAGACCGTGATAAACCCTCGCTCTTTCGGCAGGCGGCGCCGAGGCGCCACGCGCCGCCAGCAGCTCGCACCATTCCTGTCCCTCGCGGAGATGACCGTGAACGTACCAGAACCAGGTCAGATGACCGGCGATCCGCATGCCAACGGCAACATCTCCCTTGGCTACTGTCCAGCGCAGTGCAGCGCGAAGATTGTCGTGTTCCTGCTCCAGATAGTGAAGCCATAGCTCCTGATTGGGGCCTTTGAGCTGGGATTGAGCCTCTCCGGCGAAGGTCTCGAAGTAGGTTGCATGCTGAAGACGTATGGCCGCGGACCAGCCCGTCTCCTCCAGGCGCTGCTGCGCGTATTGCCGAATCGGCTCCAGAAAGCGGTAACGAATGGAGCCGTCCCCACTGGCTTCAGCCACGACCAGTGACTTGTCTACCAGACGGCTCAAGACGTCCAGCACCGCCGCTCCTCCTCCCAGCGCTTCGGCGGCCTCCAGTGTCCAACCGCCCGCAAACACGGCAAGCCGGGCAAATAGCTCACACTCCTCCCCATCCAGGAGCGCATAGCTCCAGTCGAGGGCACCCTTTAGCGTCTGCTGTCTCGGCTCGGCTGTTCGGCTGCCTCTGGTCAGAAAGCCGATTGAATCCGCCAAACGGGACGCAATTCCCTCTAGCGGCAGCATTCCCACACGGGCCGCGGCCAGCTCAATCGCCAGCGGCATCCCATCCACCTGACGGCATATGGCGCTGATCGTCGGAGCATTTGTTTCAGTCAGCGCAAAGTGAGGCTGCCGGTCGCGCGCTCGCACCTTAAAGAGCTGAACGGCATCGGCCTGATGAAAGGCATGCGTCGCATCGGGCAGGGTGAGAGGGGGCAGCACACCGGTCACTTCCCCAGGCACATGCATCGCTTCCCGGCTGGTGGCCAGGATATGAAGCTGAGGACAGCTCTGGAGGAGGACCTGGACCAGCGGTGCTACCGCGTCGATGAGGTGCTCGCAATTATCAAGGAGCAGAAGCAGTCGCTGCCGCTGGAGGGCGCAGATCAGAGTCTCCTGCGGTGATTGGTTGAGATTATCTGGGATTCCCAGGATGTCGGCGATGGTTTCGGGCAGTAGGTCGGGATCACGCAAGGGGCCAAGCTCCACCAACCAGACACCGTGGGGGTATGCCTCGGAGGCTGTGACCACCAGATGGCGAGCAATCTCGAGACTGAGCCGGGTCTTTCCGGCGCCTCCGGGTCCGAGCACAGTCACCAGGCGATTCTCTCGTAGCAGACGGAGTACCTCGGCCTTCTCCGCCTCGCGTCCGACGAAGCTGGTGATCGTAGCCGGCAGGTTGTTCCGTGGGATCGCGGGGAAGGAGGCAGCTGGAGAGAGAGGTGGACTGGTGGATCGTGTACGGGAGCCCGCATCCGGCAAGCCACGCGTCCGAATCTGCTCGACCAGTTGCTGCGCCTGAGAATCTGGCTCAACTCCAAGCTCCTCCTCCAGCACGCGCACGAGCTCATCGTATTGGCGCAGTGCCTGCTGCCGCTGGCCGCTCGCGGCATAGAGCCGCATCAGCCCCATGTGTGCGTCTTCCAGTGTTGGGTCAGCCCTCAACACTGACCGCAGCTGCTCGATCGCTTCCACCACTTCCCCTTGGGCCTCCAGTAGCGCGGCAAGCTCGCGTCGAAGTGTCAGATGGGTGGTCTCTGCTTGCTCTCTGGGAGCAACGGTCCAGTCCTCATAACGATCTTCGGGTAGCAGCTCTCCTGTATATCGGACCAGCGCATCCCGGTAGGCATTGAGATCCCCACTGCCGCGAGCGCCGGCCGCTGCCGATTCGAAGTTCTCGAGATCGACTGTGACGACGCCGTCGAGTAACAAGTAATCGTCCCGCAGCGGGAGAGGGTGAAACCTCCTATCAGGATCGAGGAGCCGCCGGGCAACATGCAGCGTGTAATGCAGGTTATTGGCGGCGGACGCAGGATCGCTCTCTGCCCACAACTGGTCGAGAATCTGATCTCGATGCAGACGGTGGCCAGGAGTCAGCGCCAGAAGCTTCACCAGAGCGGCGGCCTTTCGTAGCCGCCAGGCATCGGCCGGAATGGCGTGGCCCTCCACCGTCACTCTGAACCCGCCGAACAGTCGGATATCCAGCTGGGCCATTCTCACCGCCGTGGCCGCCCCCTCGGCTGCCGGCTCGTTTATGTCTGTTTGTCGCCCCATGGTTGCTCTGCTGCTGCGCTCATGCTAACAACGTCTATCCACTACTTGCGACCGGATAGTCAGTTTTATCACAAGGATGACGCGATAATGTGTAGGGGCTTTTGCCTGGTATCGGAGGCGATCAATCCGTGAGATGCGAATTGCAGGTGAATTGCAGGTTGGGTTCATGGTGGCCAGAGCTCATCTCGGGCAGAGTAGACGACAAGAAAGGGCTCGGGCGAAGGGCTCAGCTCTTGAGCCGGCTCCCCGAGCAAAAGGAGCTTCGAGATGTTTCTTCACCGTATCCACGCCACTCACCTCGCCGCAGTACTCTTTGCCGCTCTCCTATCCGGTCTGTTGCTTGCTCCGCCAGGATCGGCTCTGGCCCAAACCCGGCTCCATCCCGCGCTCTTTGCCCTCTCCGCGGCCGACTTTCCCCCAGCCAGCCAGGTGGTACGCGCAGGGGTCGAGGGCAACCGGCGCCTGCTCGGCGACCAGGCGCTGCACTTTGGTCTGCCACCCGCCATCATCGGCCGCCTTACCGGGTACTACATGGATGCCATCGAGGGTGACCCCACGCTTGCCACTCACCCCTACACCTCCTACCTCGTCTCCATCTTCCACTCGGCCCGCCAGGCAGAGAGGGCACTCGATCTCCGCTGGGACACCTGGTTTGCGGCGAATTACTATACCTCCCCGGCACCCCCGCCCATTGCTCTGGGAGACCAGGGTGACGTGGCCCTCTTCCATACCCTGGATCCCAACCAGCCACCGCTCACCGAGCTGATGTTCCGGCGCGGCGCCGTCCTGGTGGAGGTGTTCCAGGGCACAGGGAGTGGAGCAGCCACTACCGCCCAGTCTCAAGCGTTCTACTCCATCGCGACCAAGCTGGATGAGGTCGCATACGCTCATCCCTTCGGCGCGTAACGGACGCCGAACCCATTTCCCCGTCCCCCCAAGGAGGTACCGTCATGACACTGCTCCGTCGTCACCGTTCTGTCTTGGGACTTGTCCTGGGAATTGCCTGCATCATACTCCCTTCCCAGGTGCTCGCTGCCCCCTCTCCTCACATCGCTCCCAACCTCTACCCCGCCCGGACCCGCATCACCACTCTGACCCCCCTCTCCAACCAGCAGATGGACTGCGATTGGGGCTTTGCCTGCCACGACGGGACGCCGGTCACCGACGCGCCGGTCTTCCATCTCCGGACCCAGGACGACCTGCAGCGCGTGTCAGGGTGGGCACAGTTCGGCGATGTAGGCCACGGCTCGACACGGATCCTCTTTGCCGTCTTCGCATCACGGTACAGCGGGACGGATTCCGCCGGATTGCCGTGGAACACGCTGGCCTTCGCGGACTTTCGTGGCGCGCTGATGATTCAAGGGTACGACGACCTCCTGCACGTCCCGCGACTTGTGCCCAGAGGGGTGGTCGGGAACGCGGGGGCACAGCTGGTGCGCTCACCCAATGGAGATGTGTACGCGCTGTCCTGCTGGACCGGTTCCATCGAAGTCGAGGGACTGACCGTGTATGCGCCTGGCTCAGCCGCACGACAGCGCCAGGCAGTGCGCGACCTAACACGGCAGATGCGTGCCGCCGTCACCGCGGTGGAGGGCGAGCGGTGAAGGTCATCGTCATGACTACCTGAGGCGACCATGACGATGACCCGGATAGCATTTACCTGGTTTGGTCAGTTCTATCGAGTGAAGTACTGGTTGATCGCTTGGGTGAACGCTCTGGCCAGGATTCTCTGCCCGATCGGGCTCTGGGCGATCTCGGCTTCAGCCGGACGGCTGAGAAAGAGGGGCTCCGCCAGGGCGCCGGGCATACGGCTGGCGCGGTTGAGCCAGCCGGGATCTCTTGGTCCCAGTTCCAGAAGGTGCCCGTAGTGCGCGCCATGCGACGTGAGCGTGGGCGCGGAGAGCTGTGTATCGGGCACGACTCCCCGATCCGGAACGGGCCAGCCGTGCGCTCGAAAGTCTTTAAGCATGCTCTGCTGCACCAAGAGCGCGAAGCGCTTGCTCCGGCTGCTGAAGGGGCGACTTGGATCGTACGTTGATTGGGCGCCCCCCACAACTGGGTCATAGAAGGAATCGAAGTGGATGGAGAGAAGTAGCTGCGCGTGTGCTGCATTGGCGCAATCGATGCGCGCCTGAAGGTCACGCACAACACCCTGCGGGCTGTAGGAGCCGTTGCTCTGTGAGGAGGGGAACAGGCGAGCGACCGGCTCATCTTTGGTACGAGAGAGTACGACGTGATAACCGGCCCGCTGCAGGTTCCTCCGGAGGGCAAGGCCGACTGCCAGTGCCAGCGTCTTCTCCTGCAACACCGTCCCGTCCGGCGCGAAACCGATGGCGCCTGGATCGGGGCCGCCGTGTCCCGGGTCCACAAAGACGGTGCGGTGAGTATCGCCGCCAGCCGGACCGTACTCGACGCAGGCGCCGGGAGAAAACTCGCCGCGCGATCCAACCAAGGTCGCATGCTGACTGCCGGCTTTTGGTGTGGGCACGGACGTGGGCATAGAGGATCCCAGCGACCTGGTAGTGTCTGGTGAGGAGCTACAGGAAGAAAGCAGGAAGACAAGCAGCACACCAGTCGCCACTCGAGCGATTAGGCCGCTCGCCATATCAGGCCAACTCTACCCATGCAGGCGGTGGAGCGAGCCGCTCACTGTCCATGCGGGTCTTCCATGGACAGCGGATGGCCATGGATGTCTGGCGGACTTACCACCTTGTCCGCACATTCAGTATGAGTCGACGGGATGAGTAAATAGTCGGGCCTGCGCTTTGGCCATCCTACCATTGGACCGCGGCGTCCGCGGTCAATTCGCACCAAAGAACGAGCCGTCGCCTTGGTCAAAATCACTAGCAAATTGTCTTTGAATACACACAGTGGGATGAGGAATGCCGGCTTGCACGCCCTCCGGAGTAGGCGAGAGATCACCGTATAGTGAGGCAGGCTCTCGCGCCCGATAGTAGGGCCACACCAGCGGAATCGGGAGTATGCACGTGGTGAAGATCACCAACATTCGCACTGCCGTGGTAGAAGCCAACTACGACTGGACCTTTATCCGGGTTTACACGGATACGGGAATCACGGGCTTGGGTGAAAGCTTTCTCGCTCCCGGCCTCACCGCGCTTATCCGGGATCTGGCGGTGCTGCTGGTGGGTGAGGATCCGCGTGACGTAGATCGGCTCTGGGCCAAGATGCGGTGGGCAGCCTCCGGAGCCGGTTCCATGGGCGGGATCATCTACAACGCCATTTCCGGTATCGAGGCAGCGCTCTGGGACATCGTGGGTAAGTTCTACGGCGCACCGATCTACCGACTGTTCGGCGGCAGATACCGGGACCGGGTTCGCGTCTATGCGGACTGCCACGCGGGTGAGGCGCTGGAGGCGCTGACCCCGCTCATGCTGGCTCGGCGGCCCTCCTGGATGACGGACGGGGGCGAGGAAATCATGGCGGCCGGCGCCGAGATCCAGCAGCCGGTGCACGGCCGCACTTATGGTCTGCCGTCCGCTTCCGAGATGTTCACCCCGGAGATGTATGCACGGAGGGCGCGAGAAGTCGCCGCCATGGGCTTTACCGCTCTGAAGTTCGATCTGGACGTGCCCAATACGTACACCCGCGACACACAGTCCGGTACGCTGACCTACGCCGAGGTGCGGTACATGGTCTCGCTGGTGGAGGCGGTACGCGGGGCCGTGGGTGACACCGTCGACATCGCCTTTGATTGCCACTGGCGCTACAACGTATCCGACGCTCAACGTCTCGCCTACGAGCTTGAGCCGTACGGACTGCTCTGGCTGGAAGACCCGATACCTCCGGAAAACGTCGAGGCCCTGCGCCAGGTGACGCGGGCCACCAGGACGCCAATCTCCACTGGCGAGAACTACTATCTGCGCTTCGGCTTCAGGGAGGCGCTGGAACGTGGCGCGCTGAACATCGCGGCACCGGACCTGCAGAAGTGTGGAGGGCTGCTCGAGGGCCGGCGTATTGCCGATCTGGCCGATACGCACTACGTCGCACTGGCGCCGCACTGCATCGCCAGCCCGGTAGGAACGATCGCTAGCGCGCACGTCGCCGCCGCCATTCCCAACTTCCTGGTGCTGGAGTGGCACGGCATGAGCGTGCCGTTCTGGGAAGATATGGTGACAGGAATGGAGGGCGGCATCATTCAGGATGGATACATCACGTTACCGGATCGACCCGGGCTGGGTGTGGACCTGAATGAAGACGTGGCGCGGCGCTACGCGAAAAGGAATGAGCTGTTCTTCGGCGAAACACTTAACTGACCCTGCGCTTTAAAAGGCGTGCGGTGCTGGTGACCGGGACAATCACCGGATAGCGAACGTCCTGCTCACTCGCAGGGCAAGCGAGCAGGACGTCGAACACGTTACAGCATCATCCCAGTTCGTTTATTCCGGTCCCTATCATCGTTATGCGCCTGTTGGCCTGATATTGTGGTTGACCCTGAACAGGTTAGTGGGGTCGTAAGTGTTCTTGAGCGCGACCAGCCGACCGTATGTTCTCTCGCCGTACGCGGCTCTCACACGATCTTCCCCTTCGCCCATGCCCATGAAGTTTACGTACACGCCATGTGACAGAGGGAGCATCGCTGAGTAGAAGTCGCGCGACCAAGCGACATGGGTGGCGTCCTCCTCGGGATTAGTCCAGGCCGCACCCATGGTGACGGCAAATGCGGCATTCCGGTACGAGAATGCCGTTTCGTCGGGATCCACCCGGCTCACTGCTCCACGATAGTGCTGAAGCGTCGCCAGCGAAAGGGGTGAGCTCATTCGTGCGGCGTGATCGACCAGCGTCCCGATGGCATCATCGCTCAAGTCATCCAGGAAGACCGACTTCACATAGTATCGAAGTCCGCGTGGGAGGATGGGGTCGAGCAACCCCTGGTGAACCTCGTACGGCATCGGCCCGATGAGATCGGCGCCGGGCGGCCCGAACTCTTTGATCGGCTGGACCGTGCGCATTCCTTGCTCGATGTTGCCGGCGTAGCAGGTACCGAGGGTAACGAGCGGGACGCCATGCATGCTCTCTGGCAGGAAGGGAGCCGGGGGCCCAACCAGGAAGCCGATAACTGTCGTCAGCTCGTCGGGAATCGACGTGATGTACTGGCGGTAAAAGTGGAGCAGATCTGTTGCTTTCTCGGCAGGCCAGAATGCCAATCCGCCAACAACCGTGCCGACCGGATGCAGCCGGAAGGTGAACGAGGTCGCGATCCCAAAGTTCCCTCCACCGCCGCGAAGCCCCCAAAAGAGGTCCCTGTTCTCGTCTGCACTGCACCGTAGGAACCGGCCGTCGGCTGTCACCAGATCAACCGAGAGCAGATTGTCAACCGTCAGTCCAAGCTTGCGGCAGAGCCATCCGATTCCTCCACCAAGGGTGAGTCCGGCGACGCCCGTGGTAGAGACATGGCCGCCCGTGACAGCCAAACCGAATTGCTGGCACTCATGATCGAGCTCTCCCCAGGTTGCTCCACCCTGAACGCGCGCGATGCGCGCTTCCGGGTCGACGAGAATGCCCTTCATCGGGGACAGGTCAATGAGCATACCGCCGTCGACGGCGGCAAGGCCCGCCCAATTGTGACCCCCACCGCGAACTGCTACCAGCAGCCCGGCCTCGCGCGCGAAGTTTACGGCCATGATGACGTCGGCAACGCCGGTGCACTGCACGATCAAGGCCGGCTTCTTGTCGATCATGCCGTTCCAGATGGATCGGGTCGTGTCGTACTCGTCATCACCGGGTTGGAAAATCGGACCGCGCGTGCTCTCCTTGAGGCGCTCGATCGCTTCCCGGTCCGTGGACGATGGTTTGGTCAATGTTGCCTGATCGGTCATTTCTGTTACTCCTTTGCCTGACGCAAGACATCAACCACCCGTCGCAGCTCTGCCTCTTTGTCCTCCTTTCACCAGTGCCTGGGCGATACTGTGACGTCGTACTTGCAGTCTGCGCTCCTTCGGGTCTCCTAGCCACGTGCGACTGGAACGAACGCCCACACGTTACTCACACGTTCCGAAAACGGCGTGCTATGATCCTGTCAAGTCTGCCCACGTGCGCACTGAAGCGTAAGGACAGCTGCGAGTCACGAGCGAAGGTGTCGATGGGTACCAACAGATCCGCCGTCTTTGGTGAGATGTTGCAGCGCCACCGCTTCGCGGCTGGTCTGACGCAGGAGGAGCTGGCGGAACGAGCCAGGTTAAGCGCTCGGGCGATTAGCGATCTGGAGCGAGGCGCGAAGACCCGCCCGCATCTGGCAACCATTCGGCAGCTGGCCGACGCTCTCCAGCTCTCGGAGGAGGAGAGAGGGGAGCTACAGCTTGCCGCACGCGGGCAGGTGCGTGCCGCCCGGAGAGACGATCGGCATGTCACACTCTCCACAGAGGTCAACACCTTCCTCATCGCCGATGTACGCGGCTACACGCAATTCACACTTGAGCAAGGAGATGAAGCGGCCGCACGCCTGGCGACGCGTTTTGCGGGACTGGTCGAGGAGACGGTGGAATCCTGGGATGGACGGGTCATCGAGCTGCGGGGCGATGAAGTACTGGCGGTCTTCTCCTCGGCTCGGCAAGCGCTCCGCGCTGCTGTCGAGCTACAGACCCGAGTGAGAGAGGAGCACAACGAGTTTCCTCTGGGAGTGGGCATTGGCCTGGATGCCGGGGAAGCTGTTTCGGTCGAGGGAGGCTACCGCGGTACCGCTCTCAACCTAGCCGCGCGGCTTTGCGGCCTTGCAGGAGCGGGCGAAGTGCTGGCTAGCGAGGGGATGCTTCACCTCGCGCGCAAAGTCGATGGTCTGGAATACGGTGAGCGAGGCATGTTGATGCTCAAAGGCTTTAGCGATCCAGTCAGGGTCATCCAGGTCATCCAGGCACCGAATCCGACTCTTACCATAGAAGAGGAGCCGGTGTCCGAGGGAAAGCAGCGACTACCGGTCGGTGGCTTCCTGGGATCACTTCCCCCGAGCTCTCTCGTGGCACGCGAGGAAGAGCTCGGCCGACTGTCGGGCGCGCTGGAGGTGGTGGTAGAGGGGCAGGGCCGGTTGGTCGTCCTGGCTGGGGAGGCAGGCATCGGGAAGACCCGCCTTGCCCAAGAGCTGACGCTGGCCGCTCATGCTCGAGGCTTTCTGGTAGCTGCCGGTCGCAGTTACGAGCCGCAGCAGTCGGTGCCGTACTATCCCTTCCTGGATGCTCTTAGCATGGCATACGTGGCGGCTCCCGCCACCATCCGAGATCAGACACTCCATCGATGGCCCTATTTGGCCCGTCTCCTTCCGGACCAGCTCGGATCAACTGCTGCACTGTCTTCAGATAGTCCGGAGGAACAAGAGCGCCTCTTCCGAGCGGTTTCTGGTTTCCTCCTGGCGCTGGCGGACGTCAGTCCTGTTGCGCTCTTGCTGGATGATCTGCATTGGGCTGATAGCGCCAGCATGCAACTGCTGCACCATTTGGCTCGTCAAACTCGGGCCGGACGGGTTCTCCTGTTAGGGACGTATCGCGATGTCGAGATACACCCCGAGCACCCCCTTGAGGCAACACTGCGCGATCTGAGCCGCGAGCAATTAATTGAGCGGGTAGCACTCAAGCGTCTGGGCGAGAACGGAACGTCCGCCTTTATCACACAGACCATGGGTCAGCTGGACGCGGGGGCGGAGTTCGCTACCCTGATTCACCACCATACCGACGGCAACCCCTTCTTCACCCAGCAGGTCCTGCAGGCGCTGGTCGAGAACGGCAGTTTATATCGACAGGATGGACAGTGGAAACGGCGGGCGATCCAGGAGATCGAGGTACCGGAGAGCGTGCGTTCGGTGATTGCCCAGCGCGTGTCGCGCTTACGGTCCGAGGCGCAGGAGGTTCTCCAGGAAGCAAGTGTGCTAGGACCGGCATTCACCTTCGACGATCTTCTCGAGATGAAGTCGCCGGCTCAGGACACCTCCGATCTGGAAGACATGGTCGACGCGGCGCTGGTCGATGCGGCGACGCTAGGGCTGGTCCGAGTGACGGGCAGGGACAGATATGCTTTCGACCACGCCCTGACCCAACAAACGCTCTATGCGACTCTTTCCCCGCGGCGGCGACGACGGCTGCATCTTGCCGCCGGTGAGTCGATGGAGCATCTGCCCGAGCGTATCCGAAACCAGCGCGCGGCAGAGCTTGCCTGGCACTTCTTGCAGGGAGACAGTGCGGAAAAGGCAATTCGGTACTCGCTCCTGGCATGCGATCAGGCCGAATCCGTCTTTGCTCACGCAGAAGCAGAACGGCAGTGCTGGATGGCGCTGGAATTGGCCCAGGAGACGGGAGATCTCCTTCGAGAAGCGGAAGCGCTGGAGAAGCTCGGAGTGGTACTCAAAATCGTCGGACGTTACGAGGAAGCGCGAGAGATGCTGGAGCGAGCAGCGCGCCTCTACCATGAAGCAGAGGATCTCGAGGGAGAGGGACGTGTCGTGGCGCAGATTGGTCTCCTGTGCCATCTGAGTGGAGCGCCCGAGGAGGGGATAGGCCGACTTCGACCTCTTGTGGCAAAGCTCGAGCCGCGAGGTTCCTCGCGCAGTCTCGCTTTGCTCTACTCTGCGCTGATTCGCCTGTTCGACCACACAGGCAGGCAGAGTGATCAGCTGGATGCCAGCCGGCGATTGCTGGAGCTTGCGCATGGCCTGCAGGACAAGCGCTTGCTAGCCGAAGCAGAACTACATCAGGGTGTGTCTCTAATGCACATGGGACGATACGAGGAAGCTCTTCTCCTGCTCGAATCGGCCATCCCCAGGGCAGAGAGCGTTGGCGATCTCCATACCGTCTGCATTGCTCTTGGGTTTTGCTCGCTCGTACACCATGGCCGGCACCAGGTGGATCAGTCTATGCACTGTCATGCACGGGCCGTGGAGGTCGCAGAGCGTCTGGGAGATCCACGGGAGATCTCACATCGGGCGGTGGAAGCCGCCTACTTTACCTTCCTGATCGGTGACTGGAACCGCTCGCGAGCCTATGCCGAGCGAGCGGTCACCAGCGCTCTCGATCAGGACAACCTCCGGGCGTTCCTCGAACCTCTGTACACGCTTGGGGAGTTGTCCATCTACACCGGTGCCTGGGACGATGCCACCGGTTACCTTCAGGAGTGCATCACCATTGCCCAGTATCTGGGGCTCACTGACCACCTTCGAGAGGTTCATGCACTCCTGGCCGAGAAGGATCTACTGGAGGGCAATGCGTCCGCGGCCCTCAACCGGCTGCGCCTACTTCTTGACACTCCTGGATGGGAGGATCATCTCATCTTCGTTCTCCTCGTCGCCTCTACACGTGTTCAGGTCGGCGATTTAGAAGGGGCCGAGGAGGCGGTCGCCAAGGCCGTGGCGGACGCGACTCGTCAGAGGCTCCCCGTGGCTCTGGTTGACGCGCTCCGTATTCAAGGAGCAATCGCCGGCCAGCGAGGCGCATGGGACGAAGCGGCGTTGCGCTTAGAGCGTGCCGTCCAGCTTGCCCACGACATCGTCTATCCCTGGGGCGAGGCACGAGCGCTGTTTGAATCCGGACTAATGTCCGCTCGCAGGGACGAAAGCGACCGCGCCAGAGAGCAGTTACACGCAGCCTCTGCTATCTTCGCGGAATTGGGCGCCGTACCTTATCAGGCGCGAGCAGATCAGGCAGTCGCAGCACTGGGGCAATAGGCCTACGCGCCCTCGGTCACCTGGTTGATCTCATCCGCTACGTGCCCATGGGCTTCCTGATGCACCGCCTCAGCTGCCTCTATGCTGGGTGCTTCCACCAGACAGTAAACCCGGCCGCTTACCGTGTCGTACCAATATCTCAGGTACTTCACACCATGCTTCTCCTGGACCGCAAGGTCCCGTTGATGGGCTTCCTGGATTGCCTCCTTGGTCAAGCCCTCAATCTTGTGGTGCACATCTAGGTACAGCGGCATCCGGCCGTCCCTCCTTCTGCGTCCGTGATCTGATGTAGCGTAGAACCGCCTAAGGCCAAAGTCAAGTCACCAGGTCCTGAGTCTAACATGTGGTTGACAACCCTCCTCGCGCTCTGGCAGCGTAGTGGCATCATGTTCGCCTGCCGGTAGCGGGCGCTCGATCGGAGTTACGCATGCCCTATACCGCCGAATTGAGTCGTACCAACCCTTCATGTATTCTGTTCCTCATTGATCAATCGGGATCCATGTCCGATCCGTTCGGCGGGGATCGAGAATCCAACAGGAAGAAAGCGGACGGAGTGGCCGACGCCATCAATCGCCTTCTCCAGAACCTGGTCATCAAGTGCGCCAAGTCGGAAGGCGTTCGAGACTACTTTTCCGTCGGTGTCCTGGGGTACGGAGCCAAGGTAGGACCGGCTTTCTCGGGTGTGCTCTCCGGCCGGGACCTGGTTCCCATTAGCGAGATCGCAGACAACCCGGCCCGCATAGAGGATCGGACAAAGAAGGTCGACGATGGTGCAGGTGGCCTGGTGGAGCAAACCATCAAGTTCCCCATCTGGTTCGATGCGGTCGCCAACGGCGGGACGCCGATGTGCGGTGTGCTCACGCAAGCACAGAACATCGTCACCTCCTGGCTGTCTGCGCATCCCGATTGCTTTCCACCCATCGTCATAAACATCACGGATGGCGAATCAACGGACGGAGACCCCAGCGCCGCGGGGGACGGCATCAAGAGTCAGGCCAGCAGCGACGGGAATGCGCTCCTCTTCAACGTGCATCTCTCGTCCCACGCCGGTCATACATTTGAGTTTCCGGCAAGTGGTGCCGAGCTACCGGACCAATACGCTCAGCTCCTTTTCAATATGTCGAGCCCACTGCCCGAGCACATGCTGGCGGCCGCCCGTCAGGAGGGCTACCGAGTAGAGGAAGGCGCCAGGGGGTTCGTCTTCAACGCCGATATGGTGGCAGTGATCAGCTTCCTCGACATCGGCACGCGCCCCAGCAATCTCCGCTAGCCCCGCCTGTGCACGTCTCCGCTCGAACTTTCTGGCTGCCAAAGGAGGGCAACGCCGCCGATGAGTACGAAGATGCCGGCTGGCCGGTTGGCCGGATCGAGCGCAAGTGCAGCTACTTTCGCTGCGCCGTGGCCGACGGTGCCACCGAGACATCGTTCTCCGGCGAGTGGGCGCGACTTCTGGTCGAGGCCTACGGCCGGGGCAGGATCTCATCGGCGACCCTGCCCCGTACCATCACCGAGCTGAGCCAAACCTGGATGGATGGGAGACCGACACGTGACTTGCCGTGGTATGCGGAGGCCAAACTACAGAGTGGAACCTACTCCTCATTACTCGGTCTTACCGTGTCGTCCCGCAAAGGGTGTGATGGAGAGGGACGCTGGAAAGCGCTGGCTGTCGGCGACAGCTGTCTCTTCCACATGCAGGCTGATTCCGTCGCGGCAGCATTCCCGCTGCAGAGAGCGGAGGACTTCACTAGCCGGCCTCACCTTCTCTCGACCGCTGCCGGCACGGGCGACCGACACGACCTCGATATAGACAAATGCCACGGCAGCTGGATGCAAGGCGATAGGTTTTATCTCATGACCGATGCTCTCGCCGCCTGGTTCCTGGCCAGCGCCGGCGCCGGCGAAAGCCCCTGGGACGACGTCGATCGCATGGCGTCATACGGCGACGAGTGTGACTTCGCACAGTGGATCGGCGGTCATCGCCGGACGCGCGCCCTGAAGAACGACGACGTGACGCTTGTTCATATCACGGTCGAATAGGAGCCGGATGCTGTGCCCTGGCCCACCCCACAAGACTACAACGAGGCAATCCAGAATCCAGGTGTCAATCTGGGTGACGCGGACCTCAAGCGGGGGAGCGCCGAGTGTAACAAGCTCGGCTTGCCGGCGGTCATCAGTGGAGGCTTTGCCAGCGTCTACAAAGTGACGGTGGATCAAACTCCCTGGGCGTTGCGGTGCTTCGACCGCGAGGTACCCGACGCCGGAAAACGATACGGCGCGATTGATGCAGCCCTGAACCGCGCCAAACTGCCGTATACACTGCCGTTCAAATACGAGCCTCGGGGGATCCTCGTCAGGGGTGCCTGGTATCCGGTCGTCAAAATGGAATGGGTCACCGGTGACTCGCTCGAGGCGTATGTCGGCAAACACCTCCAGGACTCCGCATTGATCAAGGATCTGACGGAGCGCTGGCTGCATATGGCCGAGGCGCTACATCGAGCAGGCATCGCTCACGGCGACCTGCAGCACGGCAACGTGCTTGTTTCGCAGGGAGATTTGAAACTGGTTGATTACGACGGAATGTACGTGCCGGAGCTGAAGAACGAGGCAAGCAACGAGATCGGTCACACGAACTACCAGCATCCACGCCGCAACAGCACGCACTTCTCCCCCGCGCTCGACCACTTCTCCGCGTGGCTGATCTACCTATCGTTGTACGGGCTCAGCGTGAAACCCGACCTCTGGCAGGTGCTCAACGGAGGCGACGAGTGCCTCCTCTTTCGCAAAGCCGACCTGATCGATCCGGCAGCATCTCAAGCGTTTCTCTGGTTCAAGACCGTGCCGGATCCGGCCCTGCAACAGCTTGCCGATCAGGTCCGCCGCTTTCTCACGCTTCCTCCTTTGCAGGTGCCACCGCTGCTCGCTCCGTCGCTCCCCGTTGCGAGAGTCGCAGCCTCCCGAATACCTGCAACTGCCGGAAGTAGCAGTGCAGGAACCGGTAATCCGGGTATCACCGCAGGCTCCACGAGCGCCTGGTATCGACAGCCTCAGTCAAATTCGCCGTCACTGCCTCCCATGCCTCCTCCCGGGCAGCCGCCCCAGGTAATGGGGGCAATGGCCTGGCTTCCGGCAACACAGATAGCTGCCTCGCCTCGCGGGTTCGGTCCCGTGCCGTCGTGGCATGGCGTGCTTGCCTTGCTCTGCCTGCTCTCACTTGCCTTTGCCGCCACGGCTTTCCTTCTTTTCCCGTCCGCCAGCCCTGGAGGCATCCTATTCGTTGCGATCGTGGTCGCCGTCACGGCGGTCCGATATCGCCGCGAGCCGGCGGTGTGCGAGAAGCGAGCCGTGCAAAAGGACGTGAGGGAGCTGCGAGGAATCCTCAAAGCGCTATCGCGCGAGCTGCGACGGCTCAATCGTGAGCGCCGAGATACCGTTGCGAGATACGAGGCAGCAGAGCACGCCCTCGAGCAGGCCAAAAGCGAGGTGCAGGGCAGGATCCGGCAGGAACAGCACGCACAATCCGGCGAGGTCGAGAAGAATGTCACCATGATTGACGCTCTACTTCAACGGCTGGCTCCGCTGGAGCAAGAGGAGACGCGCCAGGCTCTCAAACGAGCGGGCGATCAACATGTTGCTCGATTCCTGCAACGCTGCTCGGTCGAAGAAGCGAGCATCCGGGGCGTGGGGGACGCCATGAAGAAGCGTCTGGCTCGCGCGGGCGTGGCGTCGGCAGCGCAGGTCAGTGCGGCAAGAGTGGCAGAGGTTGAGGGCTTTGGCGGCTTGAGAACCCACGCCGTCCTGCAGTGGGCACAGGGATGCCGAGCGGCCGCCGAGCGCACGATGCCCAAGACCCTCGATCCGGCAGACCGAAAGCAGATTGAGCAAAAATACCTGTCGCTACGACAGCAGCTCGAGAGTAACCGGACGGAGATCCAGCGCAACCTGCCGGTCGAGCTCAACGCCATAGAGCAACGACATACCGCCTGGTTGGAAGGTCGCGCCCGCGACCTCATCACGGAAGCGCAGGGCTATGTCGATCGCGTGCCAGATCTCGACCGCCAGCTCGACGACACATACCGGGAGCACGCCCGGCATCAATTGAAGCTGCAAAAGGCCGAACAAGCGCTCCTGCCCTTCAAGCACGTCACCATGTTTTTCTACGTGGGCAGACTGTACTGGACCGCAACCCTGGAGGCAGCCAGGAAAGCGCGTCAGTCAACCCCGTAGAGATTGACCGAAATGAGTGAAGGACCTGGACCGCTGTAGCCGTCGCCCGGCTCCAGCAATCTTCCACACGCGCTCCAGGGCTCCGTCGCGGCGACAGATTCCATTCTTGCGAGATCAGACCTTCGACGTGACGACCTACCAGATCGTGCCGATGTCATATGCGGCAACCAACACCTTCACGCTCACACCCGCTCCCGGAACAAAGGTCTGCACGCCGGCTGCCTATACTGGTCCCGGTGGCACCTCGAGCTGCACGACAATAGCTAGCGATAGCCGACCAAGTCGGACGCGCACATACGCCGGGACGGGTGAAAGGGGAAACGCGTGCTGATCAAAGACGAGATGGACAGACTCGTGATGATTCCGGGGCCAAGCCCGGTGGGACGAACCATCCTGGACGCGTTGTCGCAACCTACCGTGGCGCATACTTCGGCTGCTCTGGCGGAGATCATCCGGCGGTGCCAGGATGGCCTTCGATTCGTGGCCGGCACGACGGCGGCCAGCCCCTTTCTCTTTGCCGGCTCCGGGACGCTGGCCCAGGAAGCGGCCGTGGTCAACCTGGTTCGCCCGGGAGAGCGTTTGCTCGTCATCTCGAACGGCTACTTTGGCGACCGGTTCACGGCGATCGGACACGCGCACGGCATCGAGGTCGATGCCATCACCGCTCCGTGGGGAACATCGGTTTCGCCGGAACAAGTGCAAGAGCGCCTCACCACCGGTCGGTATATGGCGGCAACCATCACGCACGTCGACACGTCGACCGGGGTGGCGGCGCCGGTGCCGGACATTGCGCGCGTGCTGGCCGGACAGGGTGTGCTCACCATCCTGGACTCGGTCTGCGCTCTGGGCGGCATGCCGGTGCAGATGGACGAGTGGGGCGTGGACGTCGTACTGACCGGCGCGCAGAAGGCGCTGGGCGTCCCCCCCGGCCTCTCGCTGCTTCTGGCGTCCGATCGTGCGCTGGAGCGCCGCCGCGTCCTGGGACAGGTCAATTCGTTCTATGCTGACTTCCTGAACTGGGAAGCGAGCATGGCGGACCCACAGGTGTACTTCTCGACCCACCCCGTGAATCTCTTCTACGCCCTGGACGCGGGTCTCGAGATCGTTCAGGAAGAGGGATTGGAGCAGCGCTTCGCCCGGCACCAGCGTCTCGCAACCGGCTTCCGCGCGGGCATGGCAGAGATGGGATTCTCGCCTTTTACCGAGCCCAACGCCCTCGCACCGACGCTCTCGGTAGTCGAGTACCCTGCAGGGATCGACGACACGGCCTTCCGCTCACAGCTCGCCCAGCAGGGCGTCATCGCCGCCGGCTGCCTGGGCGACTTCAAAGGGAAGGGCGTCCGCTTCGGCCACATGGGCAACATCACGGAAGTCGAGATCGTACAGACGCTCATCGCCGTAGCAAACACCATCACTGCGCTCAATCGGGAGGTTGACGCCGGAGCAGCGGTACGCCAGGCGCTCTCCGCCTCAGCGCCGCGGAGCGAGGTGGCCGTCTAAGACCATCAGCGCGGCGGATCTTCCCCCACCAGTCCGTCTACCGACTCCCGGATGAGGTCGGCGTGGCCGACATGCCGCGCATACTCTTCGATGATGTCGATCAGGAGCCGACGCAGGCTGGGTGTCCGACCGTCGGGCCAGGTAAACCGGCTCAGCTGGTCCAAACCGCCCTCGCCCAGCGCCTCCTGCACCGCGATCCTCGAGCGGGCCACAGTATCCTGCCAGAGTGCGTAGAGCTGCTCTGGATTGTCCTCGGCGGCCGTGCGCCACTCCCAATCGGGATCAGCGTCCCAATCCACCGCGTCCCACGGAGGCGCCAGCTCTTTTCCGAGTAGCCGCACCGAGAAATAGTGGTCCTCGACCAGGGCCAGGTGCTTGAGCAACCCACCCAGGGTGATGGCCGAAGGGGGAAGTCTGGCATGCAAGCCGGCCGCGTCCAGCCCCCCGCACTTCCAGGCGAAGATGTTGCGCTGGCGCTCCAGGGAGCCCAGGAGGGTTGCAGTCTCATCGCCCGCGACGGGAGGCTCCGGCCCACTCTGCTCGTCCAGGTCGGTCATGTTGCAATGTACCTGATCCTCTGAATCCAGCGATACCCGGGTGGCCAGTCTCTTGACACCTTCGATTTATCCACGTGATACGAACTGTTCAATGCGTTGTCCACCGGGGCACGCGGTGTGACGGCATGAATGGCAGAGTGGCCGTCAGGATGCTCGTGAGTATCATCTGCCAAGCGGGCGGTCATCGCCATATGTCAACCCTCGTCTTCGAAGACCTGCTTGGCG
>DASVZE010000244.1:0-3821 GCA_036391775.1 Chloroflexota bacterium
GAGAAACTCAATGCCCAGGTTCTTGGCAGCCGCTACGCGCGTATGCCCATCAATGACATAGTATCGATTGCCAAGCTGGTAGACAGAAATGGGCGGAAGTGTCTCGCCATTCTCCATTCGGCGCTGAATGGTTCGGTAGTGGGCACCTGCCGGTCCAGGTCCGAGCGGCAGGAAGTCCGGACCCAGTTTGTCTGCTTTGCCTGCGCTACCCACGATGCGTCTCACACGGATGGGGCGCACCCCAAGCGGTACCTGCGATACCGCGCCCGCGGCGCGTGCTGCCTCGTCAAAGGAAAGTGGATGTGTTCGATCTGTTGGCATGATGTACGTCAAATAACCCCATAGGTGATTGCAATCCCAAGTACAGAGCGCACAATCGTCGATTGTCGCGCGACGTGAGGCAATTTTCTCCCCTCTGTTGAAGTGTAATCGCCGGTGCGACGCCAAGTCGCGCCCATGCGCGCAAGTAAGGATCTGTTCACCTGACGTGGATGACCCGGTCTGTTTCTCACAGGACCCCCATTTGGCTCACGCCGCACTCAGCCCGTGTTTTGCAGGCCCGCTGCGATTCCCGTGACACTTCGATCGATAATCGAGCGAAGAACTTCCAGCCGGTCAGTATCCTCCTCGCGGCGAACCTCTCGAAGCGTCTGCAGCTGAATAAAGCTCATAGGATCCACGTACGGATTGCGTAGCTCGATTGACCGCCGCAGAAGTGGCCATCCACCCAACAATCCCTCCTGACCGGTGACCGCATCAACAGCATCAACTGTTCGCTTGAACTCATCGCTCAGCTGGGAATCGTATTTCTCTGCCAGATTTCTGTCCACAACCAGGCTCGTATACTGGCGAGCAATTCCGAGGTCAGCTTTGCCTAACGAAATTTGTGCGGCGTCAATAATCCAGCGGAAGGTCGGCCATCGTCGATACATGTCGCGAAGAAGTGCAAGCTGACCCTGTCCAATTGCACCCTCCAGGGCACTGCCGAGCCCATACCAGCCCGGAAGTCCGTACCGGCTTTGAGTCCAGGCAAACACCCATGGAATTGCTCGCAAGTCTTTCAGATTCAACGTCCCGGAACCGCGCTTGGCGGGACGGGATGCCAGGCGCAGGCGCATGATGGATCTGACAGGGGTCGCCTCATCGAAAAACGTGACGAACGACGGATCGTCATAGACGAGAGCGCTGTAGGCATCATGAGCTTTGTAGGAGAGGTCGGCCAGGGTCGTTTCCCACATGCCTAGCTCAGGTTGGGGGTGATTAAGCGTCGTCGAGCTTGCCGTGATGACGGCATTCAGCACCTGCTGGAGATGCCGGTGCGCGATGCCTGGATTGGCGTAACGTGTAAACAGCACCTCTCCTTGTTCGGTTACCTTGATACGTCCGTCGACGGTGCCGGCCGGCTGGGCAAGGATCGCGCGCGGAAGGGGGCCACCGCCGCGCCCAATGGCTCCGCCGCGGCCGTGAAAGAAGGTAATCCGAATCCCCCACTTCCTCCCTCCAGACACAAGGTTCTTTTGCGCCCGATACAGCCACCAGTTGGACGATACATATCCGGCGTCCTTATCGCTGTCGGAGTACCCCAGCATGATTTCCTGCTCGTCATTCCATAGGCGAAGGTATTCACGATATACCTCTGTACGGTATAGCTGGGACATAACTTGCTCTGCTCGTTCCAGATCTTCCGCAGTTTCGAAAAGAGGTACGACCCGCAGCGAGATTCGACCTGATGCCGGGTCGAAGAGATCGGCCCCGGCCGCCAGGTACATCACGGCCAGCAGATCACTGCTCTGCCCGGTAAAGCTCACGATATAGGTGTTGATGGCGGCCATACCGAAGCGCTTTTGAATGCGGCGAACGGCAAAGAAGAGGTCAATTGTTTCTCTGGCGTCATCCGACAGCCGGTCCAACGCAGGCAGACGTACTCCGGTTCGGAGTTGGTCCAGCAAGAAGTTCATCTTGCGGTCTTCCGGCAACGTGGAGAAAGGCTCCTTCATACCCAGGACCTGAAAGATCTCATCCAGAGCGGCAAGATGTCGGTCACTGTGCTCGCGGATATCAAGGGTGGCCAGGTGAAATCCAAAAGTCTTCACTTGCCACATCAAGTCTTGCAGCGCCTCGCGTGCAAGTCGTTTCCCGGCACAGTGACAAACGCTGCCGTAGAGCACCGCCAGATCTCTTTCAAAATCCGACACATCTGTATACCTGCCGAATCCTGCGTCCCCACGATCCGGAGTCTCGACGCTCTCCATAACCGTTACGCACCGACTGGCGGACTCCAGCCTGAAGAGCATGACACCCAGTTTCTGCCGGTACAGCTCATCTGGATATCGCTCGCGAAGCTCTGCGACCGCGGATCCAAGGCAGGTCTCGTCCTCGTCCAGCGAAAGCTCCAGCTCAGGTGGTACTCCCACCATCGAGGTAGAAGAGGTGAGGATACCAAAAAGATCGCGGATAGATTGCTCGTATTTGGTAAGAATTAAGGCGGCCTGCATCGCAACCGTTTCTTCCGTGACTTTCGATGTCACGTGAGGATTACCGTCACGGTCGCCGCCCATCCACGAGCCATAGGATAGAAATCCCTCCGGCGCTCCCGGTAGCTCCGGATACCACCGCTTTATCGCCCGCTCAAGCTCGCGATAGATGAGCGCAGTGACACTGAACACGCTCTCGTCGAAAAAGTAGAGGCCCGAACGCACTTCGTCACTCACCGTTCGATGACGCACTCGAAGTTCATTGGATTGCCAGAGACCCGTGATCTCCGCGTACAGCATCTCTTCCCTGCGTGACTTCTCCGCCGGGGGCGTATGTCGATCGTCGCGCTGCTCGATCAACCAGGATATGCGCCGCAACCGCCTGAGAAGTGTCATCCTCCGTGCTTCCGTAGGGTGGGCGGTGAATACCGGCCGGATCCGGAGGCTTTGCAGCAGGGTCCACACGGATTCGGCGGATTCACCGGCGTCGTGCAGAGCCTTGAGTGCAGCGTCGGCCGACTGATCGAGCGGACGGTTATGCTCGGCGATCTGGCGTTCCGCTATACGCCGCAGGCGGTGGTTCTCCTCCGCGATGTTAATGAGATGGAAGTACATGGTAAAAGCACGCACCACGGCCAGGCGGAGATCAGTCGAAAGTTCAGAGACAGTCTGAAGGAGATGATCATCGCCGCGCGACTCGTTTCTCCGCCGGGCTCTACACGCCTTCCGCAAGCCTTCCACCGCGTCAAATAGGCGATCACCGCCCTGCTCCCGCAACACATGTCCCAAGACGGAACCTAGGTAGGACACGTCCCTTGAGAGCGCACCAAGGTGTCGCTCTGTGGCGTCGCTAGAAGTCATGGGCTTGCTTGCCTTTGGCGAACTGACAGCCCTTTATAGGCCGGTCTCACCGTACGGCGCTCGCATGACATTGGTGTCATCCACCTCGTCAGAGGCAATTCGATCCGCCTCGGCAGTCGCCTCAGCCTGCGCGTGCATCGTGTCAACTGGAATGCCGCCAATTGAAAGCACGGCGCCCCCGTGGCCGGCCATGACGGTGGCCACACGACCAGGTAGAGTCGTCTGCTCAACTCTGAGCTCTGGACCAAGTGGGCCTTTCTGGGCAGAGATGCCTGACCCGATGGACGCTTCAAGGATCCGTTGCCTGCTTCGCGCTACCGCCACATCGTCATTGAAAAGCGCGATAAGCGGTCCAACGGGGACGCGCGGAATGACCGGTTGGCCGTCCGGTGGTACGACATCAAGCGGTTCGATCCTACTTCGAAAATTGCGGATGGCAAGCTCACCCAGAAAGTAGCTGTGATGGAAGGCAATGTCTCCGGCAGT